>CALDSK010000339.1 GCA_937911865.1 uncultured Synechococcus sp. | reverse complement strand
GTATGGGTGGGGAATCAGTAGCCTCAATTTGCCCGATACCAGAACCTGAGACAAGCAAAATGACGGTTTCCCTGTCCCCAGTTGCACTGGGCGCTGCGCTATCGCTCCACTGGCCAGTGACCCTCCGATAATTTGGCTTCTCACAGAACCGTGGCTTGGGCCTGCACTCGGCATGATTCACACCCCAAACCAAGGACCCTCTAACATGTCAAACAACAACGCCATCGTCACCCTCAACGGCAATTTGGGCCGAGACCCCGAAATCCGCAGCGGCGATAGAGGTGAGTACGCCTACATCAGCATCGCAACGCAGGATTCTTTTCTCGATACCAACGGCAGGTACCATTCACTTCAGACCGTCTGGCACGATGTCGCCGTGAACAATGAAGCCATCCTGAACCGCCTAAAACTTCTCAAAAAAGGCAGCAAGGTCAGCGTGGAAGCAACCCTGGACTATCGCCGCAAGAAGGTTTTCGACGATGGCCAGGAGCGCACCTTGAAAGAGCCACGGCTTGATGCCGTTAGCTTGGAACCGGTCGTTCCCGCCAATACCGAGGAATCCGTTTAATCAACCACATCACATCATCGGCAGGGCAACAGCCCTGCCACCCTCTCTCAATTACCAACAGAAAGATGCCATGACCAATGACAGACCTTCTAGCCATTAATCGCCTGCGCCAGCTCAATCGGCAGCACTGGCAGCACAACGTTTGGAGCTACTTTCCAACCCCGCCAGCAGTCCTGCGATACCTGCTGAACCAGGCAAACCTACAAGACGGCCTTCGCGTTCTGGAACCCAGTGCTGGTAAAGGGGCCATCGCTCAAAAAATCCACGAGCTGTGGAATTGTTCCATCGACTGCATTGAACAGAATCAAGATTTCCAAGAAATCCTCAACATCAAAGGGTTCAACGTTATCGGTCGAGACTTTATGCGAAGCAACCCGCAACCAATCTATGACCGGGTGATCGCAAACCCGCCCTTTGATAGGCAGATGACCCACATCCCGCAGATGTTCAAATGGCTAAGACCTGGAGGCAAACTCGTCACCATCGCTAATGCCTGTTTCTTAGAACCCCATAATCAGCAACTGCGAGACAAGCGTTACGCCAACGAGCGGAGCCGAGCAGGGCTGTATCACCGGTTTCTGACGTTTCTGGATGAAACAAAAGCCCAAGTCATAAGACTACCGAAAGGCTCTTTTAGTAACGCCAGTCGAACGACGCAGGTGGACACCGTGATGATTGTGGCCTGTAAATCCTAAAATTTTCAACAACTAATAGAAAGATGAACAATAACTATGAATACCAAAACCTTACTAGAGCGTGGCATACAGTCCAATGTTTTAATTATCCATCAGATGTTAGGAGACATTTCTCATCATGCCAATGTATTGCATCATCAAATGGGTGATCAAGGAGCATCTATAAACAGCATCAATGGCGCTATTGGCAGCCTGCTGAACATGCAGCGACAACTGCGACAAGTAGATGCAGTTATTAATGCTGTTATGCAATTGGGCGAAGCTCGTCATACCTGGGAAGTGGATACCCACTCCAGCGACAACCTATATATCCCTAATGGCGAGGATTGAACGACTAAAAGGATGACAGCTCAACCAGTTTAGAACAAGCCTGTCTGATAACGGAATTGCTCTAAAATCCTTCCTGTTACATTGCCTGCTATCACTACAAAAAAAGTGAACACGCCGACGCTGACCGTTTCCTGCCAGCTAAATGTTTTGAACAGATTGAAGGAGTAGGTTCGCTTTCTAGGCCAAAACAGGGGCACCCCGGATGGGGTCATGGCATCACCGAGGATATGCGACAGATAGCCCACTATGAGCGGTGGCACTAGCCACGCCACCGTGTTCCAGTGATAAGCCGTTGTGATACCGATTAATACCGCCAGCATGACCAGCACAGCGCCGAGGCTGTGGGTCATGCCGCGATGGCCGAAGGTGTTGGCCAGCGGCACACTGAGAAGGGGGAGCCGCCGGCCTAAAACGCTTTCTGGATGGTCGAGATCTGGCAGTAACCCGCCTATGGCAGCGGCCATGGTGCCGAAGACATCGATGGGCCTGCCAGTGGCGATCGCAAAAAGCCAAAAACAGGACATGGCGAAGGGTACGTGATTTCGGGCCTGCATATCACTGTCATAGCTGCCAATGTGTTTGAAGACAAAAAAGTCGTGTTGTAGTGTCGCTAGAATAGAACAATAAAAATTCCTATGTGAATAAGTTGATATTAAAAGCCAGCACTTAAACCGCCATCTACAGACACATAGTTAGCAATTTCAATGATCTTTGAGACCACACCAGACCAAATAAGAAGACTGGATCCTCAGCAATTAGTCACTCTTTTACGGCAGCTCATACAAGCAGAACTAGCGAAGCACAGCATTCCTTTACGGTCTGGCACTGCACCTGCTCAGCTTACGATTCCAGATGGCGGTGACGATGGTAGGGTTACATGGACTGGTGGGCCTGATAAGACAGACTGGTTGCCTGACCGGTTTACAATTTTCCAGTGTAAGAAAGGAGACCCAGGGCCAGCAGGATTGAAGGCTGAGACACAGTCAAAATCGTCTAAGTCATCTGATGGCACACCAATACTTAGCGAAGCTATGACTCAGGTTCTCCGTCACAGGGGAGCCTATGTGGTTGCAACCGCTGCACCGGTTGTTGGTACAAATGTAGATCACCGCATTGAGGCTATCAAAGCAGGGATTTCTGAAACTGAAAACGATGTTTCGGCGCTCTCGGCTGTCGAAATATATGACTGCAATAAATTGTCTGAATGGACGAATGTGCATCCATCCGTAGCGTTGTGGTTAAATTCGCTGCTTCGTGAGGTTCATCTCGGTGGCTTCCAGGCGTATGAGGATTGGGCCAAAGCGCCAGGAATAGCCAAAGGAACGTTTGTCGACAGTCAATCTCCGAGGTTTGTACTAGAAGGAAGAGACATTCAACAACGAGCCAAGAACCATAAAGGTATCCTGGAGCCAAAATCGTTTGCTGAAATTAGTCATCTCGTTGGCGAATTCTTCAATTCTGACGGCAAATCTGTACGCGTTATTGGGCCTTCAGGCTACGGTAAAACACGTTTTGCACATCAGCTCATTAATCAGTGGAGTACTTCGTCCAGTAGCGTTGCTGAATTTGATAATAGTCAGACGATTTACTGCATCTATGACGATGTAAGCGATAGGCTCATCAATATTGTGCGTGAAATTGTTGATTCCGGTAGCCCGCTATTACTCATTGTGGATGATTGCCCTGAAACCATTCATGGCAGATTGCACAACATCTTTATTCGCAGGGATTCTAATGGTCGCCTGGTTACGATTGGTGCTACTTCAAAATCCCTGAGCATCAGTAAGAGTATTACTGTACGGCTAGAACCGGCAGCAGATGATCTTATTGAGAGCATCGCTCGCTCAGTGAATGAGCAACTCAGCCAGAAAAGCACTTCGTTCGTTTGTGAATTATCTGAAGGTTTTCCGAGAATGGCAGTGCTATCGGCGGAGGCTTTGACCTACCAAGATCAAGAACTTAGCACGGTAGATTCCCTAATAGAGCGTATTATCTGGGGGGAAAGACAACCAGACGATACGGCTCTCAAAGCGCTACAGATCCTTAGCCTGTTCTCTGTTGTGGGGATGGAGCATGAGGCTAAGGCTGAGCTTGAGAAACTGGCTGCGTTTAGCGAAGAGACTTATAAATGCACATATCAGTCTCTTAAGCCATTCGAAGAGCGAGGGGTTATTTCAAGGCAAGGCGACTATGGTATTGTTCAGCCAATTCCTTTGGCAATGCGCCTTGCTAAAGGTTGGATTGACGATAACCCAAGTGGATCTTTAGAAACGCTATTTTCAGCTCTCGACAACAGCATGAAACTAAAAATGTTGAGTCGATTGCGTTGGCTGTCTTGGTCAGAGGAGGTGCGTTTTTTTGCAGCGACCCAGCTCTATGAAATTTTAGTGGATGATAAGGCTCTTGATACGGAGATAGGATCAAAGATTCTGAATAGATTGGTTCATCTTGCACCAGACGAAGCAATGGAACGGTTACAAGCTCTTTTAGACGACCATTCTATTGATGAACTACGTAAATTTGAGACAGGACGGCGATACGTCGTTTGGGCGCTGGAAATGCTTGCTTTCCGGCAACAGACATTTGTCCCTGCTGCTCGACTCCTCCTGCGGCTGGGTGCAGCTGAAAACGAACAGTATGCGAACAACGCCTCAAGTCAGTTTGTTGGATTTTATCAGTTATACCTTTCAGGTACTGAGTCATCACAGGAAAAGAAGTTATTGGTGCTAGATGAGGGGTTAGCAAGTCCTGATGAGCGAATCAGAAAGATCTGTGTTGATGCTCTAGGAAGAATGCTGGAGAGAAATCACTTCTCAAGATCAGGAGGCGCAGAGCAAATTGGAGCTGCTGCTCCACTGAGGGACTGGCAGCCTGCTACCTATGGTGAGATGTTTGACTATTACCGAGTAGCGCTTACCAGATTAGAGACTGTTGCTCTGAATGATGAGTGCTTGTCTGAGATGGCATTACAGCGGCTCTCTAACTATTTCAGAAGTATGTTCTCTATGCAGCCTTTGTATGATGAGCTAAAGGGCCTGATAGGGGGGCTAATTCAGAAATACCCTAGATGGTATGGGCCTCTTAAAGGGCTAAATAGTTGGCTGTTCTTTGATGCCAAAAAGGCTGATGATGCTTATCAAAATCAGTTGAGATCATATTACGATGAGCTCCTGCCAAAAGAGCCTGCTGAGCTGCTGCTTTTTTACAGTTCCGGCGGTATTTTGAATATTCACGATCCAGACCAGCCCTACGATATAGAACAGGCAACTGATCACGATTTTAGAAATCGTCAAATAAAGGCGATTGTTCAGAAAAGCTCCAAAACAGCAGCAGACTATTCGAGCCTCTTGGATGAATTTTTTAGTCGAAAGTCCATATCCGCTTATGAGGCGATACATGCCATTGCTCAGCATGTAGATGAACCAAAAGCACTTATGCGGTTGATGCTGGATAAGATATCTTCTGAAGGTGACCACACAACCATCGTGCAGTTTATACGAGGTGTGATATTAGGTGCGAATCAGCAGAGCAAAGAACAGGGGCTAGGGTGCCTACACATGGCCCTTGCTTCTAAAGTATTGCAAGCAGAAGCAGTCAATCTCATCTCAGCAGTAAAACCTGATGACAACCTAGTGCGCCAGGTTATTGCCTTTATCAAAGCCGATGTAGTCAGGCCCTATCAAGCTCATGCGATCGCGTGGGACGATTATCTACAAGATATCTCTGCGCCCTTGATAGAGGAGCTTTTAGGCGTGATCCTAAGTAAAGACGCGGAAGGAGCCTGGGCCGCCATTCGGTTTATCAGCCGTTGGTTGTATTCTTTTGAACCGGAAGAGTCATGGATTTTAGAAATTGTCATTAAGACCGTTACTAATAGCGCTCTCTTCAAAAATACGCAGTGGTGCAGTTTTGACTGGTACAACTGGCAACTGCTTGCAGAGAAGCTTCTTAAAAGCAAGGCTACTGGCAGTGATTTCCGACTTCAGCTCCTGGCCTTTGTGATGAGTGCTACTGATATAGCAGACTATAACTGTCAGCTCTCGTTCGAGCGTGATGTACAAAAGGTTCTCAGACTATTAGTCGATCAAGATCCGAAACTTGTATGGGAGAAATATCACGAGAAGAACGAATCCGCTGATGCAAACGTCAAATTTAGATTGGAATCGTTATTTAATGCGGATTTTAGAAATTCAACTGGTGGTGGGGTTTTGGATGAGATTCCAGAAGAAATCTATATTCCTTGGGTGATGGAGGATAAAGATAAACGTATGGAGGCTGTTATCTCATGGATGCAGGTGTTTGAGGGAGCAGAAGACATCCCTACATGGTCTCCCAAGTTTGTCGAGTTCATTGATACCTTCGTAGACAATCCCAAGCATTTAGAGTCCTTATTTTCTCGAATCACATCGGGGTCATGGACTGGTAACTATTCTGATTTACTAGAGACTCGTAGGAACCAGTTATCGTCTTTATACGACTTATCTAATAATCCATATGTTAAGCAGTGGTTGAATCAACGCATAGCAAACATGAAGCATGACATCACAACTCAGCGTAGGCATGATGCAAATTTAAAAGCCAGTTACATGACGTGAGCCACAACTTGAGTCATGTAACTGGCAGAATATATAGCTGATGAATCTATGCTGACGAAGACCGAAGTAGCTTGATGCATTGTTTCTGGCACATTCTGTAAGCCGTTAGGACAAACGGCTTTGGGGATTTAATTTCAAACTGGAACGTAACAAAAACGAACTAAAATGAAGCGTTGCGATCACGGCAATGCTGAATGAACAACTAGATAACTGACCAAGGCAGCTCGGCAGCTGCCTGGCGTGGAATCTGGATAACTATAGTATGACCTCAGCAAAGCTCTTGAGGTCAGTCAATTTAATGACTGTCTCCCGGCGAAGCTGGTAGCGCTTGATGGTTTTAGGTACAGAGAACGCTAAATCGCTCAGCTTTACTACCGACTGCTTGCGCAGTTTATAGAGCCTTATTTTTGAAAGAGTGAGGATAGGTTTAACGTCGCTCTCTTGGTCATTAACAACCAGCTCAGGCTGACTGTCTTTTGTTGAATCGTTTGATACAGTCTGCTGAACTGGCTCTATCCCTGACCCATTTGTTAGCTCAGTAGGAAGTGCTGCCAGCGTCAGGTCATTAGATGAGACAGCAGCCTTATCTGAAGTGGCCACCGATGTCACAGAAACAGATGAAAGCTGATCTTGAGAGGCATCAAGGTCATCACAGATAGCCCTTGAAACAGACATAGAAACCAGGAATGCCGCAGCATAGAGGATGAGATCGAACGCGCCGAAATAGAGGTGAAACGTGGAATGAAACATGATTGAATTCTCCAAGTATGGGATAAAACTGTCCGGTTGAAGAGAAGGACAGAGAAAGAGAAAAAAGCTCTAACGTCGAAACTAGATGCGTATTGCAACAGTGTTTTATGCTGCGATCCCGTTGCGATCAAAACCAGAATGAGAATCGAGCAACTTACCTGACAGGTGTAGCTGTACGGCGACAGCCGCCGTTGTGCTGATTGAGAACCAGAGTAGAAAACGCTTGTATAATGTGTTGCATTTTATACAGTGGGTTTTAAACCTACTACTTGCAATTTGATGTATTCTAAGCAATGACCCCTGCTCGCGTACCAACGCCCACCGAAGACCTGTGGGAGGCCTACTCGCTTATGTATGGCTTTTTAAACGAAACGTTGTTCGACAACGCGCTGCCGGATTGCATTCTTAACTTCGCTACCCATGGCCGCTCAAATGCCTTTTTCACACCAGCCAGATGGCAACAGAAGAACAGTGAAAAAGGTACAGAACGCGCCGAAGGGAAGGGGAGAACGACGGCCCATGAGCTAAGTCTTAACCCTGTGTTGTTAGATGGCCCAGTTGAGCTTGTGCTGGCCTGGATTGTCCGCCTGATGGTTCAGCTTCACCTGTACGAGCTAGGAGACGATTACGAGTACCAACAGGGCTATTATACAGCAGCTTTCTATGATGCCATGTGGGCCATTGGCTTACCGTGCTCAAGCGACGGCACACCTACTGGTAAACGCACTGGCTACAGCATGAAGCATTGGATTGCATCGGGTGGTAAGTTCGCCAACGCTATCAAAGATATTCCGCAAGATTATTTCCCGTGGTCAGGAGATAAGCGACGACCCGCAACGGGAAAAAAACCATTGATGTATGGCTGTCCTTCCTGCGGCTTAAAAATCAAAACCGGCAGGCCAATGAGCGGCATCTGTATCACGGAGAATTGTAATGAGCCGTTTGTCTTGCTCTCATCCTAAAGGGTTTGCTGGTGAGAGTCCTTGGAGCAATTTTCAAAGATTAAATTCGCTCATTAATTCATCCTGACTATCGCCAGTGGGTAAGGCCGGTTTTACCTGCTTCGTAGCCTTGGCTTTACTACCTGTTTTACTGTTCTCAATTGCCTTTTGCTGCCTGGTGGAGACCGCTGTTTTACGGCTACTATTCTTAGCGCGTTTAGTACTTTTAGATTTCTGAGTATTGTTCGGCTCCAACGGCTCCAAACCGAATAGCTGGCGATCACCCTGCTTTTTTACATACTTCGCTATAAGTGCCAGCAAATCACCTTCAGACCAAGGCCCACCGCTGAAGGGAATCTCATCTTCGATAAGCTGATAAATAACCTTGCCCACCAGCGCTTCACGCCGCTGCTGACGTTTCCGAAGCTCACGGTTTTTCGCAGCCTGTATCTGCTTGATTTCTGTATCAATGGCATCGCGCTTTTGCTGGAGCGTCTGTAGCCGCTTTTCGATGGATGTATTGGCCATGGATCATTGCCGTAAAAGGGCAAAATTCTACAACAGGATTAAGAACATTCCTGATGATGCAGCCAGTATAGCCACAAACTATAGTGAATGAGTGATCGTTCACTGCATCGGCAACAGTAGCTCTAAATTGTTTGTTAACAAATCTCGGCCACACTGTTGCTATTCACACGCATAGCGTGTGTGTATTTCGCCACGAGTGGCGGCGAAATACGGCATCACTCCTGGTCGCTATTGTCGCCACTCCTCCTCAATTGTTATCGTGAATGCAGCACAGTTTGCAGGATTGCAAGCCGTGTGTTGTCTGACAAATTAACAATACGGCATCGGTTCCCTCGCTCGTATTTGTTAATTTGCACGCCTGCTGTTGCAGGCTCAGACAACACAGCTTGACAAGGGCGTTGCCCCTGTACCCCAGCTAAGGGAGAGGAATCTCCCCTAGCAACCCCTCTAGGCCAGCGGCTACTGTTGCCGAACCCTGTTGGGTTCATCTCCAGTAGGGCTGGCGCATCCACACCAACATCAGCCATTAGAAGCTGAACATTAGAATCGATGGCTCAACACGACGAACAGCACCGACCCGCTGCTGACATCACGGAGAAGGCACAGCCAACGCAGCAGGTAGAGACCACTGCTGACCGACGCATCACCCTGCGGTTCAAAAGCAGCGAATGGTCCATCATCGAATCGGATATTGAGGCCACCGGCCTCAGCACGAATGCGTATTTTCGTGAGCTGGCCCTTGATGCGCCCGTACCCAGAAAAACTCGGCAACGCACTGGAGGAGAAAGTACAAAAATTACTGCAAAATTTATCGGCCAGTTGGGTAAGGTTGGATCGAATTTGAATCAGTTGGCAAAGCAAGCCAATATCGCGTGTAGAAGCGGGGAGTGGGCAACGATGCCTGCCGTCAATACAGTCTCGGAAAACGTTGTCGCCACCCATCAGCTTTTGCTTTCCATAAAGGCTGATTTGACCGCCGCAAAACGTCCTGCAAAGTCAGACAATAGCCAGGAGAATTGACGATTGTATGATTATCAAATCTTCCCAGCGAGCAAAGCACCAGGCGCTAGCAGTCCACCTGTTAAAAAAGCGAGACGATGACGACTATGATCAGACCGTCACGGTGAGCAATGGCCGGTATATTTGGCCACAAGACGATGTAAAACAGGCGCTTGCTGATATGGAGGAAATCTCACGGCAGTCAAGCCGGGTGCAAAAGGATTTATACCACGTCACTATTAACCCTTCAGAGCCATTAACCGCTGAGCAATGGGCCTCGGTTTTTGAACGCTACGAGCAAGAATTTGGTTTAGAAGATCTGGCGTTTATCGAGGTCACCCATGATAAGAAGGGCAGGGTGCACAAACACCGCGTGTATGAGCGAGTTGATGTCGATAGCGGCAAAGCCATCCAGCTATCCCATACCAGAATTCGGAATGAGTTCGTTGCTCGTCAGGTGGAGTTTGAATTGGGCCACCAGCTGACCGTTGGCAAACACAATCGCACCATCATGCTGCGCCTAGCATTAGAATGTCAGCACGACATCCTTGAGTGGATGTAACAGGGACTTGCTCACGACGTTGATCGGCCAGTAGCCAAAGAGGATTTTGATGATATTCAGCAAGACCGACGCACTGGTACCACGAAAGCTTCAGTCAAAAAGCTGCTCTTAGAAGCATATGAACAGTCAAGCAACGGCACAGACTTTGCTGCTGCCATTGCAAAGCACGATTTGCAATTGTGCCGGGAACAACGACAGCGCTCATCCGGCAATCAATTTGAAACCTTCGTTGTCATCGATGCCAACGGTGAGCGGCATAGTCCAAGGCGATTGCTTAACACCAATATCGGGCAGCTGCGCCAGCGTTGGGCCGACTTTGATACTGCTATCACTCCACATAAATCTGATAATGACGGCGAGCAATCAGTACCACCAGTTCTATCAAGACAGCAGGTACGCATCATTCTGTTAGATGCCTACAGAACCACCGATAGCGGGGCAGGGTTCGAGGCAGCACTGGCAGACCAAAACCTATTGCTTTGTCGCGGTGATCGCCGTGCGTTCGTCGTGGTAGACGAACAGGGGAAATCCTACAGTCCACCGCGGCTACTGGGTGTCAAAACCAGTGAGCTAAAAGAACGTTGGTCAGACATTGACGCAAATACCCTGTTGCTGGAACGAGAAGCACAGGCCTTACGCGAAACACAGTGGGCGAGAGTGCAAGAAGAGCTCGCCGCCGCTGAAACAATAGCTGCTCGCGAGTCTATGACCGCTGCTGAACGACAGCAGGAGAGCAAGTTGCTGGCGGAAATAGCGGCGCTGGAAGCGCAGTTATACGAGGAATTTCAGGATGAGTCGCTGGGTGCAGAAACCCATGCGGCAACAGTGCGTTTAGGATTATTGCCAGACGATTTCGAGCAATGGCAGCAGCAATACGGTATACCATCTACAGATGACCGCCACCGGCAAGCGTTTGAACCCGGTCAGACACCAATAGACCAACGAAGCCTTATTACGCAGCTACAGCATTGGCAGACCATTGCAGCGTCAGACTCGGGACGACCATCGCCCCAGGATGGTTCAATCCATGGAACTGGATACCAGACTGCCAGCACTGAGAAGCAATCTAACAGCGCTGACATTCAATCCTGGGGCTTATCCCCAACGACATTGTTAATGCTTCAAACATATGGCGGCCGCCATGCAGAGGCAGAGCAGCTGAGGCGCATTGAAGCAGCCTTAGCTGCTGCCAGCCTCGCTGCAAGGGGCGATGCTGGTGCTGCGCGATCGCAGACGGATAGTGAAGAGCTGGCTACAGATGATTCAAGCCACGGAGCAGAAACCACAGAGCAGAAGCCAGGAGCGACAACACTTTACTTGCGAGAGCTGGGGCAGCAGCTGCGTGAGAAGGGCACAAAGGCATACACCAGTGCTGATCGCTGGCTGGCAGAAAAACTAGCTAGACGAGGGTATTCACGGCAGCAAACTCGGCGCGTGATCGCCCGGTCTAGCCCGGAACTAATGGAGCAAGCGCCTGGTCAACGGGTGGGGTACATTCGCCGCATTGTGGAGCGGGTTTATCAACGAAGAGAATATTGGCAAGAGCGACTTAATACCCAAGAGAAAAAGAAGCAGAATAGGCAACAACAGAAATCCCAGGCAGCTGATAAAAAAACAGAATGCTCTGCAGCAGAGCTGAAGGGTTCAGAGCCTTCTACCGGTAAAGAAAAGATATCAAAACCCAAAGTTCAGCCACCACTTAAAAAGCGCAAACCATCAAAACAAAAGCAAGCGCAGCAAGAACGAGACATCGAGCTAGGACTATAAAGATAGTTGTCTCAATCTCAACACCCAGACTCATTACCTCTGGCTCACCAAAGGAAAGGGTCTCCCTTTCCAAACGGCTTACCATCAGGTTGCGATGGTGGCAGTGCCAGGTTCTAGCATCAAGGGGCGCTAGGGCGCTGTTAACCCTTGACCCTAGAACCCAGCCCAGCCCATTGATAAGCACCGATGGCGGCTCTGAAGGAAAGGGATTGTGACGCCTCTCCACAGCAAAAAATAGACATCAGAACTAGGCATCGGCATGACGGGCAAAGAAATCCTCTACCACTTTAGCTGAGGTGGAGATCTGTGGTTTTTCGGCCTCTCCCTGACGATGAATTTTCTCGTGCTTCGCTTTGGCGATCATGTGTATCCTGATTATGTTGTTTGCATAGCGGCGTTCTCTAGATGACGTAGTAGGCGAATTGATAAGCTGCTGCATATTCGACTCAAACTCCTCGTCCGTTGGTGGTCTGTGTAGCTCATATGATTGTTCGGCAAAGTGACTACGGTTAGCCTTCGTATTAGGTAGACCATAATGGTCAAGCCACGAGAAATATGCCCGTGCCGTTAAAGAATAGGTATGGACATTGCCTTTGATTTTACTTCCCATCCAAGTCATGTATAAGAATGCAGACTCAGCGGCAATTAATGCCTGTGAGAACACTCGTGGACACCCGAGAAAAATCTCATACTGTTGGGGATCGATAGTTTTGAAATCTGACTCATGAAGGTATGTCGGCCAAAAGACCGCTTTGCTGGCAGCTTCTGCTTCTTCGATAGCCTGTATTTTGAGCGTTTCATGCGCAACACTGAGATACCGTAATCTATCAGCGATAGCTGGTGGAATGATTTTTGTGCCATTAGCCCACTGCTGAATTGTTTTAGCTGGAGTATCGGGCAGCATATTGGGGGCGTGTTTCAGTTTGAAATTAAACTGTTGGAAGATGGCTAGAAACTGTTCTGGAGTCATCCTGAAGAATGCCAGAATTACTTCTGAAAATCAATAAAATTGTCGCTATAACCCTTATATAGCCTATGGTCCTAGCAGAGGTTCCGGTTCTGGCTCGCGTGGCGGTGGAGCAGGAGAAGAGGAATATCCACGACACGTTGCATCAGGATTCTGCGGGTTCCACTGTTGCTCTGGTATTGCCTGCAGAACCAGTTCCCAACAATCGCTGCGCTTAATGTCTGCAGGAACCTGAGCATCCTGGCGGATATTGTTGATCGTCTCACGTTGAGCGCTAACTTCATCCTGCTTAAATACAGGCTGTATCTGCGTCAATGTGTATTGTGCACGTTGACCTTTGGACATCTCAGCAGTTTCCGGGCTAGAGCCAGAGACCGACTCTATGATCTCAGGCGGCTTGAACCCACCAATGCTCATCCTGGCTGCAATGTACTGATCCACCGTTTTTGCATCTTCGTCGCATTCGTCTTCTTTGAACGCGAGCCCATCCCGACCAAATTCTCGAATTAAGGAGCCAAGTTCGCGCTGGTATTCCAGTTTCGCTGGAAGGGGCAGACCAGGGAATGATCGCACCATCAATTCTGTGCGTTCAGCATCGAACAAACGCTCTTCTCGCGGCGTGGGTGCAGTTCTATCAATACCAGGGTTGCCAATGCCTCGGCTTGTATCAGTGGTGCTCACTCCAACGATGGAACCATCGCGACCCATAACCATTTCTAACGTGCTCACTTTTTCCAAGGAGAGGCCCATCACGGTCTCAACGTATGCATCTTGATGTTCGCGGCTTAAATTGGCTGCTGTTGGACTTGTCTCCAATAATGTTTGCAGTGCGGTTTCATCATTAGTAACGCCTAAAAGGCTCATGAACGCTTCACTATCGGCGTTTAAGGCTCTATCCGGATCAATGGTACGGTCTATCCCTTCACGCCCCTCTTTAATAGCTCTGGTGGCCATAAACTGCTGGTATGCCTGGGTCGCAATATCTTGCCCCTCTCCAGGAGATGTATTTTCAGGTGCGTTTAGCTCAGGAGTTTCTCGTGAAGGGATTGATAGATAAATCGCTATGAGACGGTCTTCTTGTTCCTCGCTATTTCCCAAAGACTGCAGCTCTTCTGAGAGCTTGATATTAAAACTTACTGGCCGACTATCAGAACCTGATATGGAGGGCTTTTCTGGGTATAGACGCGACTGCTCAGATTTTGGAGAGTGTGTCGGCAGTAAATCTTCATCCACAAAACAGCGCCGTTGCCGTTTCTGAGATTGTTCCTGTGTCGCAGCCCCGACATTATCTGTTGCGGGATGATTTGAGGGATTCTCACCTGCATTAAGGACAGGGTCTGCTACTTGAACCTGTTGTGGCAATATGGGCCGGTTGTTCGGTTCTTCTCTCTCCGGGCGTTCATAGGGGTGTAATGCAGGGCGAGGGTTTTGTGCCTGTCGATGGGCGTCCATTTTATGCTGAAGGGTTTTGACTTCTGCCTTTATTGCTTTGAGTTCTTCTTTTCGCGCTAGAAGCTCTGTCTTCAGATCTTTTCGCTGTTCATTGGCACTGTATAGTTTGTAAGCCGACTCGACTGCCAATAGTGGAGAAAGACGTTGTGCGCCGACCTTCAGGCCATTTAATAAGCGACCACTGGCAGGCAGTGAATGATTCAATTGTGTAGAGTTTTTAGTGGGCGTTGTGGAAGGCTTTGATAGCTCTGCAGGCTGTGCTGGCGCTAATCGAAGGCGTTGATTGTCATTGGCTGGTGAAGGTTGCGGCGCTGATTGCGATCGCCCAGCTGTTGGCTTTTGATGTGCAGAGGATTGGTGTTCCATGGAATTGCAGGTGATAGACAAGAATGGGTGTGATGAGCGCAGGGGCCAGCCTTGCCAGCCCCAGTGACAACAGTGAGAGATTCAGACTATTGGAATCGGCAGAGCGGATCGTCAGTCGATAGAACACCGTCTGCGCAATCACGGCGGTTTTGCTTTTTCAGCAGCCATTCCAGGCGTTGGTTTATCTGCTGGAACTGGTGCCGTTGTGCCTGATGTTGCCGCCATAGCCCGAGCCCTATACCAGAACCACACAGGGCTATGAGCACCGGCACCAAAAAGACTCGCTTTGGTGACGAACGTTCGACTCGTTGCTTGAGCACAGCTGAAGCGGCGGGAGTATCACTGCCACGTGGTGCTGTTTGCATGGCCGTGATTGTCAGGGTCAACTCCCGCTGAACCTGTTGCAAACTGGCTTCCCAACCAGGAGCGTCAATGGGAGAAGACTCAAGGGTGTTGATCAAGGTGCGGATTGCCGTTTGCAACTGGTCGGTATGGCCTGCTAGCGTGGCGCAGCACTCATTAAGCTGCCGCACCGCATTGGCTTCGGCGGCCAGACTATCTAGGGTGGCAAGATTCTGGTCACCCCAGGCGTCTAGTCGCTCCAGAAAGGCAGCGAATAAGGCTGCTAAATCTTCCGGGGCGTCCTGTACCAGCACCATGAGCTGGTTGGTTGCCACGGCCATGAGAAACAGAGGATCGTCTCGTTCGATATCAAGCTGTGAAACCAGTTCCAAAACGCGTGCTCTCTGCTCGATAGAAAGAGAAATAAGAACCCGATCAAGGAGATCAGTATCACTGCCCTGTTGATGTGGGCGAGAGGGAAGCCGAGATACGTTTGTCATTAGCCGTCCTCCCTAGATGAAACGCGCTGTCGTGAGGAATGCTGAGGTTTACGCTGCCCCTGTTCAATGGGAGCAGTGGCCACGGGCACCGTGAATAGCTCAGCTGCCTCAATGGCGGCGTAGGCTTTGCGCAAGTAGGTTTTGATGCGCTGCCTGGAGATTAGACCCAGGTCAGGATGAGTGCGAGCCGTACCAAAATCGAGGGACTGAGCATCAATGAAATTCCGCTCATAGTTGCCTATAAATTTAGGCAGGACCATGGTGGGTACAGAGTAGGTGGCTAACATCTCCTGAAAGGCTTCATCCGCCTCTAAAAAGCTTCTGTCGTCCGTTTTACCGTGGTTTGCCACAAGTACATGCTGAATGCAATGGCCATAGTCCTTTAGCGAGCGTTTCAACAGCTGCAACGAGTCATAGCCAGCATCGCAAACCCAGAACATCCGCAGATCAACTCCAGCTTCATCTGCTAACTCCAGTAGTTGGTTTTTCTGTATCCAGTCTCTAAGTGCTGGCCCGTATTGTGCTGGTAAATTCGCAATAACCTCGTGCTCAATGGCAGCATTGAACATATCGTTGGCAGAGTCTTGGAATTTCTCTGACTCGCTTAAAATTGCTAACTGAACATTTAAAACTCGTCGATAGCAGCGATACACGTCGGCGTTGGACCGATCTAGATCGAAAGGACGAATATCAATACCGTGATCCAAGCAATATTGAATAAACGTGCGGGCCGTGAAACTCTTCCCCACGCCCCCCTTACTGTTTGATAGAAGGGACAACCTACCCATAATGGGAGTACCTCAAATTTCAAAAAGAACAAAAAGTTGTGAGAGACCAGTCACAGCCATGCCTTATGTATGCCTTTAGCGATGTAAGGAGGCTGGAGCTGGCTGAAAGCATTACTCTTTATGAGGATTAAGCATTCGCTGCGGTATCATCGACATTCTCGTCAGGCAGCTGCTGTCTGATATTGCGGAGAATCTCTGAATAGTTGGCACTAGCACCGCGCATGGTCGCTTCCTCTTGCTGACGATGCTCTTCAAAGTCATCTAGGCTGATGACTTCTGTAAGACCCAATCGCTCCAGATCGGCATAATTCCAAGTTTTAATTTCCGGAATATCCCAGGGAATAACATTTGGGTCTTTAGACTTTGGCATCAAACGTTTGGAAATCTCTTTTGGGGAGAGTTTCATCCAGTAGCCGAATTGTCCGTAGGCATAGCCCGTGAGGGGAGATCCTCCACGGCCCAGTAGCTTATTGAACAGTCCTGGCAAACCCTTGACAGGTGGATGATTGCGCCGCAGATCTTCTGCTGGAGCCACCTTGACGCGCTCTACACGGTCAGATGTAATCCACTTGTTCTGTTTGCTATCGAAAACCTGTTTGAACTGCTGGGCTGTACCAATGAGTTCAGAGGCGTAGGCGGAGGTGGTGTGATCGTTCAACCGGAGGAACAGCTTGTGAAAGATCTGGCCCATCATGGTTTCTGCACCCTCTCTTCCATAGATTTGTTGTAAAAACGTGTAAGCCTGGGTTGCTAGGGCGATACTCACGCCTTTACCACTGCCATTTGTCAGCAGTTCGAGAAACGGAAGTCCCAAATCGCCCAGTGTATGAAATTCATCCAGGATAAAGAAATTGCGTGGTGATCGCGCTTCATCATTGCCCGGTAGATTGAGCAGCTCTAACCCCATCAACGTAATCAGCAGACGATTGTAGGCATTGATGGCAATGATGTTCTTGACATCACGACCCAGCAAGACAATGGCAGCAGTGTTAATGAGTTCATCAATGGTGAAACTTTTCTGTGGGACGTTCAGTTCCTTTTCGAGGCGTTCTTTCTCTTGAAAAGCCGCTGCTATAGGAGCTAGTTTTGAGAGGTATACCTGAATCGTACACATCACTGAAAACGTTAGTCTTTCCCCTCCTAAGAGATAGACAAACTCCTGTGTTTCAGGGCGCGATCCCAGAATGGCCAGCATCCGGTCGGCAGACCTCAGCGAAATAAAAATATCAGCCAGCCGCCAATTTTCCTTAGCAACGATGGTAAAAAATAGACAGATTCCGGTCATGCCGTAGTGAGCGGCTTCAATCCAGAACGTGTTGGCGCTAGCCTTTGCAGGTAGAGGAGGCGCGAACTGCGCAACCACGGCCAAAGCCCCTTCCCGGTTAACAATGGTTTCGCTAATCCTAAACCAAGCACACCTTGCATCCCAAGGGTTGAGAATGTAAAGAGGGCAATCGGAGTTAATTTTGCGCACGGTAGAACATGCGTCTCTTTTTGCGTCGTAAATGGTTACAGATTTGACATCGGGATCGACGCCAACACGTGGCAAAATGCTTTGCATGTACAGGCGCAGCATGATGGTTTTTCCGGACGAAATTGCCCCGAAGAGACAAAAATTACGCACGGCTTCTTCCCAGGGGAATGGTGTTCCAGCCCAGTACAGCCTGCGTTTTGCCTTTTTCAGTTTAAAGCGGTAATAGCGGCGTACCCTACGATTGGGCCAAAAGAAGCGGCCAGCCTTGCCAATATATTGCTGCCGATGAAAGGCCATCATCATCCGAAAGATAGCCACAAAGCTGATGACACCACCAAAGACCCCCACGAACGCCAGAATATGGATAAAACAGGCTAGCAGTGATGCCGCGAGAAAAGCCAGGAGGGCACAGCGGAACTGACCGGGTGTCAATAGAGCCTGCTCCGCTACTAGAACCCGATAGTTCGACCAAGTGGAAACAATAAGCAACCACCAAAAAGGAACAATTGGAATCAATAACTGCCAGGGCTGCCAGTCAACGCTTACATCCAGTATCACTTCATGCAAGATGTAGAACAACGGTGCCGCCCACGCTGTCACCAGTAGAAAGTTGGTCAATTGATGAAGGAGATCAAGGCCCAGCAAGGGAGAGAATCCCTGCCGCATCTTTTGAAAATTACTAAACATGAGGTTTTCTCAAAAACAACAATGTGCGAGTACCAAAAACGCCTAGCCAACTGCTCTGCAGAGAGAAGACTGCATAAGCTCACCGGCTAGGCGAATAGATGAACGGTTAGACCTGATCAGAATCAGAGCACATCAGGCCTCGCAGCACGAACCTCGTGCGCAGACTAAAATCAGGGAAAACCCGGTGAGAGTTAGGAAAAGCGTGATGAAAGTCAGCGGCGGCTCGCTGATACTGCCGGTGCTTTTGCACCAATGATGCGATGCCATTTTCCAACGGTTGCTGAATGCTTCGCAGTCGGCGTTTCAGACGCCACTGAACGATATTGAACAATAGCCAGCTTGTAGCCTCCAATGCCCAGCCACCACTCCGTACGAGGCAGACATCAGTGGTAAAGGCAAAGAGCATACGCACCACCAGCAATAGCAGCGCTGGTGGTAGGGGCCACTCTCCCCAGGTCTCTGCCAAGAAGGTGGCCAGCACCATCGCGGGTGAGATGGTGACAAGCACCACCGCTACCTGCTTGAGAACGGCAAGCCTCTTTGCTTGCTCTGGTTTGTTCTGTTCTTTGACCCGATACAGTTCAGTCCCGACAGCAAGCTGCAAGCCCACCAGGGTAATGGGTACCAAAAGAACTCCCAGTGCTTTTAGCACTTGATTAGAGCCCACCAACAAACCCACCAGGTATGCCGTCCCCGCGTAAATCAACAACAGAGAAATGACATAGGCGGCGATTACCAGAACGACGAACAATCCGTATCGAACTACATCATCAGGTTGCGCATGGGCTATGGGAAGATTGTCTTCCTCATTGGCAGCTATATGATTTTTTTGCTGTTGAGATTGCTGGATAAGAGGGGCCACTTCCGCTCCCTCCTGCTCAACTTCATCAGAAAGCTCCATGACCTGGTCAAACTGTTGTTTTTCCTGCTGCTGCAGGCGGTCCTGACGCCGCCGTTGGTCAAATCCAGTGCCCGGTGGGTATTTGCCAGAAAGAAAATCATGTGACTTAGGAGAGGAAGATTTAGAAGAATACAGCGGCGGTTTGGAAGGCGTTGAAGAATTGTTATCCATTAGTTCTCCTCCGCAACAGCGATAATGTAAGCAATGGCTGCCTCAATGCTCTCGAATCTTTCGTGAGCGATCTTCTGAAAAACACTGTTCTCCGTTTGAGGGCCGACGACAAGCACTGTAATGTCCTCGTCAACGCTTACAGGAGAATGGCCAGTCGTTTCAAGGCCGTCGCTAACGACAAGGAGAAACCGGGCCGGTGGCTGTCGCCAGCTGGCGGGGTTCTCGTTGAGCAAGGTCAGAGTCCTTGTCATCGCCTCATTTACATTGCTCGTTTCACACGTTGCGGGAGCCTCCAGCAGCGGCTGTGCTGTTTCTAGGAATGATTCAGCCTCGGCTGTTGCCTCTTGCTGGTGAGCTGCTCTCTCCGCGTCAACCTCGGCAATGACGGCATTGTCTTCTGCTATCGCCTCTTCGTATGCTGCGATCAATGGAGCACGATGTTTTTCTGCTTCCAGCGTATCAAAAGCATTTAGGCCTTCTGGCACCGGAGGTGGCGGAGTCGGATTTTTCAACCTCTCTGGATCTAGAATCGGTGGCTCGTCGATGCGCACCCGAAGCAGCGCCTGCATGGCTTGGTCACCACAGATACTGCCGACTGCCTTAACGCCTCCACGCTGAACAAGTAGGTCAATAAGAGGCGCAAGATGTTCAATTGTCGGCGTTGCGTTGTGATCGTGGCCAAGACTGCCAGATTTATCCAACAGCGTGCCTACCACGAATCCTCTAAGAGGTAGCGTGTTGGCGATAGCAAGATGTTCGTTAGAAGCTCTGGCAGGATTGATAACGACGGCGGGCGGCGTTGGTGCAGAAGGAGGGGCATTCACGCTTTTCCAAGTCAGGCCACCAACGACAGTAATCGCTCCTAGCGCGAGAAAAGGTTTGTAGGGTAGAAACTTTGACACTTGATATGCCTCAATAAACAACAAAATTGCACACATGAATTTCGCTCCCATGCCTTGCAGGGAGTAACGAAAGAGATGAATTGTGCAATCTTTACGAGCCAGGAAAGAGCGGTCGACTTTTCGCTTCCGGGTCAGTCAACCGCTCAAAAGTGAGCTCCGTGTGACGGATTAACCCGGCTCATGCAAACAGAGTAACGGCCTCAAAACCCTTGTGTAAAGGTCATCTCAGCGATTAGTGTTTCACAGTGTTTCACAGTGTTTCATGAAACACTCCATAGCGGCTATAAGACTCGCTAACTCTATAAGTGGATAATTGTGTTGATTTTTGTAAACAAATCGTTGATTATCAACAACTTCTAGAAATATACAAATGAGAAAGATGTGATTCTAAGAATTCCCGAGTATCAAGTCAGACCTGTAACTAAAGGGATGTTAGGTATATTGCCGCACGATAAAGAAGAGTATGGTCGTGCTGCTCAAAAGATTCTTGAACACTATGCTGCTGGCGATTCGCCAGCAAAAGCTGTACGAACATCTTTTACCGATGTTAAGATGAAAGCTGGCCTGCGTTCACTCATTAGAGAGCAGAGCTCTAAAGTGTGGTTACTTGCAGATGGACCATCGCCAGACCAGTTAATGGCGGAGTTGGGACAGCCTCAGAAGCATGTCTACGAAACCCTTGAATTATCTTTTGCTCATCCGTCTTGGCGTGGGCCCTTGCAAGAGTATCTTGATGAGAGAGACATCGTTATTGAACCGTTCTTGGAACGTCGGCGTGCATACCCACAACTAAGTGCCCGAGAGTTTTACGAACAGGCTGTGTGCTTCTCTTATGCCATGATGGAATATGGGGGACGGCTACAAATTGCTAAACTCCAGAGTGAATTCGAGCAAGCTGCGGCAGAAGCAGTTGAAACGCTTTCTGTCCGCGAACCCAAAACTCTTGAGTACATACAACAAGAGCAGCAGCAGCAGGGAGTGCTTAAGTGCGATTTTCCAGATGCGTATATTGAATGGCTGGAAAAGGAAGCTGGTCGCTGAACTCCACAGCGCAGGAACTCTAGTGACTTTTTCATCGTTAGTAGTATCGACATAAGACCTGGCTTATAATTGGAGGAAGATCCCCAGATTATGTAGCGATGAGCACCAATAATCCCCCTCCTTTTGATCAGAAAGTTAAGATCAGAGACTTCGAAGACGACGAGCTAAGAAATTTCATATGTTCTCGAAGCTGGAGAGGACACGCACAATATATAAACGAGAAATATATAAGAGAACACGCAGGTTCTTCAGACGAACCTCCAAAAGTTTCATTTTCCTCGATACGACGGCTCTGCACAGGAGAATCGCCAATTGAATATCGTACAGCTAAACTAATTTGCCCTTTTATTTGGGAGCAGAAATGGAACCCAGAGCGATGGGAAGATTTTTTAGTCCCAGTTGAGGAATTTTCTAAGAATCTGGAACGGCATTTACCAGAACCGCCGTTGCCGTCAAGCGAAGATAACCAGACGCTCTCCCAGTTCCCGTCATATGTGCTCAAAAAGCTAGAAGACTTCGTTGGTCGGGAACATGTATTTAAGAAGATAGATACTTTTATACAAAACAATGACCGAGGATTTTTCACACTCTTTGGTGATCCAGGTGAGGGGAAATCAACTATTGCAGCTAAATATATTCAGAAGAATCCTGAATGCGTCTTTTTCTTGAATAGATATAATCCTGGGATCAATACAGCTGCTGAATTTTTAGAAAGTATCTGCTGGCAACTGATTAACAAGTATGATTTGGCTGTAGAATCTCTCCCTGACAGGGCTACAGGAAGTTTTGTCTTTGTTGAAAGGCTGTTACAGGAAATCAGCCGAACTAAACTCTCTGACAGTGAAAAACTCTGTATTGTTGTTGATGGCCTTGATGAGGTGGACTTAAGTCAACAGCGAAGTGGGAATGTACTGTACCTGCCCGACTCACTTGAAAAGCATATTTATTTTGTGCTCACATCTCGTCGTAAAGATGAACTCAAGGGACGTTTAAGCTTTAATCAGCCTGCCAAAAAGTATGATCTTGCTGAGGATAAGGACGATTGCGATGACGACATTAGAGCTTATCTAAGCTTAGTATTGAAGGCTGAGCATCGGTTCTCATCAGGATTGAAGGCTTGGATTCAGCGTCAACCAGATAGGCTGAGTGAGGCTGATTTTAAATCGTTTATGGTCAAGAAGAGTAAACGAAACTTTATGTATTTGACCTTGGTGATTGCGGAACTCGCAAGGCCAGATGGTATGTACCAGAATGCTGGTTTTGAAAGTTTGCCAGATAGTTTAAAGAAGTACTATCATCAGCACTGGGCACGCATGGGAATGCGTAAAGAAGACCCCCGCCGATCGCAAGTTAAAGAAGATATCCTTCAGCTCTTTGCATATGCACAGACACCAACATCTATTTCAATGATGCTGGAATATGCCCGCTGTGGTATTGAGCCTGTTACAAGACAAGATGTTAAAGACGTTGTGAATGGCTGGTACCAGTTTCTTCATGAAATGGATATTGAAGATATTTCACACTTTCAGATTTATCACACTAGCTACAATGATTTCCTTAGGGAGGAGCATTTAGAGAGGCCAGAAGGTGCGTACCACGCCATGTTTATTAAAACATTTGGCAAAATTTATGATGACTTAACTGATGACGATGACGATGAAATAGTAGACGATTAATCTAACAATGCGGCAGTTTTAACTAAGGGCCATGCGCTAAAATTTCTTCAGAATTCTGGAAAAAGCCATGAAGAAAAGTAAGTTTATGACAAGACTAGAAGATATGTCATGGGCTGAGCGTCAAGCTTTTCTGAATGCATATCCACATCATCTGGCAAAAAACCAGGAAGCAAAGCAACTGAAAAAGCTTCTAATTGATTTCGACTTTTTGGAAGCTAAAATAAAACTAGGTTCTCTCTCTACATTAATCAGTGATTATGACCTTGCCGAGCCATTCTTTAAAAAACCCAGTTTACCCACAATTCAAGCGGCATTAAGGTTGTCTGTCGACAGACTGAATCAAGATAAAAATCAATTGGCGTCGCAACTGTGGGGGCAACTATTCGACCAGGAAGCCGCCTCAATTCGAAAATTACTGAATCAAGCAGCATTAGCACAGAAAGTGTGGTTGCGCCCAATGACGGCAAGCCTTACGGAGAAAACACAAAATGCGTTGTATGCAGAGCATACAACTCCTGACTATCCAGTGATGGCGCTTGCCATGTCACCAGATTCAAAGATCGTAGTTTCAGGCAATGCAATAGGTGCTTTAAGTGCTTGGAGCGTCGCGACAGGTGAGAAGCTATTTGACTTTGACCCGTTAGATGAGGGGGTTTTTCATGCGGGCGTGCTTTCTATCTTCGTGGTAAAACACGAAAGATTTGGTGACATGGTCATTTCATGCTGCATAGATGGAAATATTGCTCACTGGAGCCTTGAAACAGGTGAGCTGATTGATGTTTATCGATCTACAAGAGATATCTCCGATAAACCTGCTAGAGCTTTTGATATAAGCACTACTGGTGCATATCTTGTAATGGGATATGAGAATGATTTAATAGAGGTCTTCATGCGTGTTGAATTGGATCGGAATACAGAAGATGCTGAAACCGAAAAATTCTGTATTCGTTCTGTTCAGTTACTTGGGCCACGCAAGAACTCTTCCAGTTGGGTACATTCAATAGCCTTCTCAATAGATAAACTTACTATCTACGCTAGTTTTTCCGATTGCTTTGCAGTTTTTTCTTATTCAAAGAAGCAGGATCTAATTGTGCCTATCAATATGGAGAAGAAACTTGGTGCCCAAAGCGTTCTTTCCTTTCAAACTCGATTTTTGATAATCGCTAGTAGAGGCGTCGCAGTAGTGAAGGACATGGCTCCAATGAATCCAGGTGGTGAAGAGTCTTTCACGTTCACCTATGGCAACAACGAATGGACGCCACATTGTCTAGCAGTTAGTCCTATAGATAACTATCTGGTGTTAGGCTTTAGTAGTGGCCTTATTGAAATAGTATCTTTTCATTCACACAGTAAAATACAATCTTTTATTGGGCATTCAGATACAGTCTACGCTGTGGCAATATCGGTAGATGGGCGTAAATGCATTTCTGCCTCGCAAGGTGGCATGAGATTTTGGAACATTCCAGAAAAAGAAATAGTTGAAACCGAAATCAAGAGTGTAAATTTAAACGGCAACATCGACATATCTACCGACGGTAGATTTGCTCTTACAGTTGATTCAAACAGAGGTGTTGACGTGTGGTCTGTTGAGGGGACAATGACACCTCAAAAGCACTCCTCTTACGAAATAACGAACATCGGCGAGGCCCAGTTTTGCCCCTTCACTTCTAGATTTGTTTCGTACCTCACAGGAGAGGGATTTATCGTATGGAATTTCATTAACAAAGAAATTCAATGCTGTATCTCAGATAATGAAGATTGGTTCGTCCATATCTACACCATATCTGGTGACGGGAAATGGATAATTGCTTCTATTGAGGATGTTGAAAATAGTACTCAAGAGATTTATCTGTTTGAGCTAATAAGCGAATCTTCAGTGATTACATCAAACAGTAGTGTAGAGAGAAGGGCACTTCCGTACAAAGGATCACTCATTAAAAAAATCGAGCCTCTGAGGAATAGCTCCTTATTTTTCACATTATCTAGTGACGGTGAAATATGTGTTTATAGACCGTTTGGTAATGATGGGCCTGAACTACTAAAGCATTATGTAAATTCCAGTGTCACCGCGTTTAAGGCGTCGCGCTACCAAGATAGCTTACTTGTTGCCTCTAAAAGCAAGGATATCTTTGCAACTCCAAGCGTAGACCTTTGGGAGTATGACAAAGCTACTCAAAGATTTGTTCCGAGAATTCTGTTGGTTTATCCATTTGTTTCAGATGGAAAGCGCGCTTATATTCATAAAACGATCATCTATGATGTAGCTTTATCTGCAAATGGACGATTTCTCATAACTTGCTCTAATGATTGCTATGTGTGTGTGTGGGATACTTTCACAAGGGATTTAGTCACACAGTTCATAGGTCTTAATGGCTTTAATAAATGTGCTATCACGCCGGATAATACCAAAATTATTCTCATGGATGATGAGGGTAAGGTTCACATGCTTTACTTGCACCTTCCAAAAGAATTGAAAGAGCCTTAGTAATTATTTAGCGTTGAGTAATTGAAGAAGCATTACCACTGGTATGGTCGTTAAAATAGCCGATATGAGCTGTACTATTGTCCTCTGAAGGCAAACCGCAAAGTGGACGGTTCTAGCTACTAGCATCACAATTAGCCTAGTCTATTCTTCTAAAGTTTCTATCATCTGCGCAATTAATATCTCAAGATTGACGGTCACACCAGCCTCCTTTAATCGCGTACAACAATCTACAATTTCCTTAAACCGTATAGTTTTTAACTCATACATGCTGCGTTTATGTTCATGAATAGCTCTGTCACGTTCGAGAATTAACTGCTCTCGTTCTAATTGTAGACTTCCAAGATGAGCCAGTGCCTTAGCTCTTATTGCAGTGGCCTTAGCGGATTCTTGCCCTCCTTTGCCTTTTACGTAGTGCCCTGCGCCAAGTACTGCACTATCAAACAATTCTTCTACAGCTTCTTTTAGTTGCTCTAATGCATCAGGGGCACCACCAGGGATCTCTCGCAGTCTAAAGTTACTATGATTAGACATGCCTATACCATCACAAGCGCTATTTCACACGCCAGAGTTTCCTCATCGTCAATAGTCAGACCATTGCCTCCACAGGCAATGTGATAGGCATTTAAGGCTCTGCACAATTTGGCGATCTCCAACGCAATCTCATCACTTGCAACATTATCGGGTAATGAGATTCCTAAAATTAAGTTAGAGTCATTTAACTGAGCAATCAGGGATGATGCTCTGAAAGACGGTTCCGGCTTAACAAGTGCGATATTGTTCTTGATTCCGACCATGTACACACGAGATCCAGCTGGAAGAGAATCGATTTGACTTGAGTATAATTCTGCTCTGTAAAATACACCATGGCATCTAATTCTCCCAAGAGACCCAGGACGTACGGGCTCTATGAGCGTAGCTTCTAAAGCCTTTGTGAATAATTGCTTTTCCTCTTGAGCCTCTTCCATAGTCAATGTTTTTCTAACGCGACATCAATCTGGTTATTCAGACAGTTTCAAACTGGTGGCTACGGCAACAATCATACCTGCTGTGCCTTGTGTTGGGTCACTAGGGGTATCACCCGACTGGCCATCATTCCCGCTTGCGATCGCGTCAGCGGCCTCTATGATGCGCTCCGTAATAGGAGTCACTGGAACCGATTCTGATTGGGATTCGGGGTTCTGGTGATCAGCAGAAGACTGTTTCATGTTGACGATACCACAATTAAAAAAAGACTTTACTGATAGCTTAAAGAGTTTAAGCCGCAGCCGCCACCCCGCAGAGACCTTCAGTAGTTTTTTAGAAATCACAGCAATCTGCTTGCATCAGGTGCCTTATGAACACGGGGACTTTCCAAAAAGCGATGAAGACTATCAACGTCTTGAAGCTAAATATTTTGAAGCTATCAAAGGCTATACCGCCGATGAGTTGACCACCATGGCCCATATGATGTCCATGACATTGCTGGCGCATAGAACCGAATTTTGCGATTTCCTTGGGGAGCTGGCTGGAGAAAACGAACTTTTAAACCAGGACGGCGGTCAGTTTTTTACGCCCTATTCTCTTTGTTCTCTTATGGCTCAAACCTCTCTTATGGATGCGTCAAAAATAGTCGAAGAACAGGGTTTGATTACTATCTCCGATCCTGCTGTCGGCGGCGGTGCCATGCTCATCGCCAGCGCTGAAGAGCTGCTCAGGCAGAAAATCGACCCGCGAAGCTGCGCCCAGTTCGATGCCGTTGATGTTAGCCGCAATGCCTTCAATATGGCTTATATTCAACTGTCAGCGCTGGATTTACAGGCCATGGTACGTCATGGCGACACCCTATCCACGCAAATGTGGGAAAACAGGCCCACCCCTCAGTTGCGGTATTTTGAGCGCGATCTGCGACAGCGGCAAGCCATCAATAAGATGATGCAGATAATGACGAATCCAGAAGCCTTCATGGCCGGTGAAGCCGCTTCAGAGCGAACGCAGGCTCCGCATGAGGCAACCTTACCTATTGAGGAACATGGTGATGTGGATGAGCCGGACACTCCTATCCAGCAGTCGCTGCTTACATCGCAGGAATTCAGCAGTGTCGATTCCACATCAGAAGGGCCTGCCAAAACTTCTCGCCGCAAAGCAGACGTTGAGTTTCCGGTGGATCGCCAGCTTGGGCTGTTCAGTAACGAGAATGACGGGTAGGTCATCAGCATGACCCCACAGGAAATTCTATCGCTGTACTCGTACATCCTGGACGAATCTGGCGAGGGTCAATACCTGCACGATCCTGACTCAGCGGGTTCCAGTATGGTGCGCCTATGGCAAGATATCGTTCGCCCTCACTGCAACGATGAAGCTATTCAGGCGCAGATAGACGGGATGATTGATGAAGCAAAAAGCCTGGCCATAGAAGATTTTGAAAACAGCGTCCTCCGTGACAGTTAGTGAAATTTTGGTATTTCTGTCGATAAACCTCTAAAATGATTGATTTTTCAAAAAAATGTACGTATAGTACGCAAGTTACCTACTTTAGATAGGTTATCTAACAAAAAGAGATTTCGTGCAAGTTTCGTCAACAGAATTTCAAAAACAAGTAGGCTTATTTCAAGACAAAGCGTTGTCTGAGCCTATTTTTGTTACTCGTAATGGTCGTGAACGCACAGTGCTTCTGTCAGCAGATGAATATCGACGGTTATACAAATTGGCCAGGCGCAGTATGTCAGTAACAGAACTTACTGAGCAAGAATTAGAAGAAATTGCAGCGGCGGAAGTTCCTGCCGAATATGCTTATCTTGATGCTGAATTAAACTAACGTCCGTTCTACCGTGTCAGTTCCAACCCCTCATCCTGGTATGGTATTGCGCTACTCCTATCTTTGGGACAATGACTTTAAAGTGGGCAAGGAGGAGGGGCGCAAAGATAGACCATGTGTCGTGATTTTGGCGCTGGAGAAAGCTGAGAACGCAATGATAGTAACAGTTGCGCCTATCACTCATTCCACTCCCTCTAACAGTGATGCTGCGGTGGAAATACCTGCCAAAGTGAAGCAACGTCTAAGCTTAGACAAAGAAAAATCCTGGGTGATAGTTGGCGAGGTTAACCATTTTGAATGGCCTGGGCCAGATATTAGGCCAGTGCCAAATACTAGCCCTCCTCGCTATGATTACGGAACACTGCCACCAACGTTGTTTAAGACTATCACTACAAGGCTGATGCTTGAGGCTCGATTAGGAGGAGTGAGGAACATACGACGCACCCACTAGCGCTGCTCCCTCTCCCGCATCAAGGCCTCATAAGCCTTGGCTTCATCAGCCCGCTGCCATCGCAGCCGCTGCTCAGGCTTTATAACACAGGACTCTTCAGACGGCAGTGGACAGACCCCGTAATATTCAGGGTTTTCAAAAACCGCTTCCTGTAGCGCGGGATGAAGGAACTCAGGTATAGAGAATCTCTTGTTGATTCTCTCGTTCAGCTTTCTGCCACGATTTCTCAACTTCCTGTCTTCTGACCAAGGCCTATATGTTTGCTGTAAAAGCTGCTTTGTTGCTGCCAACGGCTTTTCCTCTGTGACCGGCTTTGCCAGTTCTGGAGATTCACCTAAAGCCTGTATTCGCGCCTGTCGCAATAGTGAGGTGGGAACCTTCTGCAACGTGCTGTAAGGCTCCCCGCTGATGTCTATCGCCGCACTCAAGATGGATGCCGTTTCCGCTTTAAGCGATCGCAGTACTTGTTCAAGAGCGGTTAACTGCTCCGATGTTTTACCAAGAGGTTTTGGCGCTACATCACCGTCAAGCGCCAGTGTTTGTTGATCGCCGAAATTCGTGCTGGCCATTACCAGTTCTGTTACAGGAAGCTGTCCAGTTTCTTCTGATGTTTCAAACAATCGCAATTGCGCATCATTGTTCTTTTGGCTCATGCCGATGATGGTTGCCATTATTAAAGTTTAAATGCAACAAACGGCCTTAGAACAGATCGTGACACAAACGACCGTTTGCGGCGTTACCTGTATTAGTTCTCTTTAAGCACTAAGTCGGCATCAGAAGAGTGGCAAAACTTGTGTCAAAATCAACTTGCCATAATATCGGTAAACCGATGGCCGCAACACACTAGTAGTTGATGCTATGGGAATCGAGCTAATGGCTTACTTTTTCCGTTGGTAGAACTCTAAAGTATTTCCTTCGGTATCTTCAATTTTAGCAATGCGCGTATCGTTGACATTTTGTGGCAACGGATTTTAGGCCTGCTTCAAGGAGTCGCTTGTACAGCTCATCAACATTATTAATCCCAATGGTCGGTACCGTATTATTGCCAAAGGTAATTTCTTCGCCAGTTATTTCTGGGTTGAATACTCCAAAAAGAAACTCACCTACGTCGAAGAAGACGAACCGGTCTGTTTCCATGTCCGGCGATTTCTGGAAAATCGTCTCTGCATAGCATTTCTTGGCACGGCCATACAATCATTGAAAGTCTGGACGAATGCAGAGTAGATTTCAAAAGCCTAGACGACGGTATTGATACAACCACCTCCACCGGAAAACTTCTGTTTCATATCATCGGTGTGATCGCAGAGTTTGAGCACTAGCGTATTCAAGAGCGTACTCAGGCTGGATTATTCGCAGCCTGGGCTCGTAATCGTAAAGGCGACCGCAAGGTAAAACCGACTCCGGCCAAAATGAAGCAAATTGCTGCCATGCTGTAAGACCCAGATATCACCATCGGCGAGGCTTGTGCGACGGTGGGTATTGAGACTAGCACTTACTACCTCCACCGAACAAAAGAGGGGGCAAGCCCATGAACCAAAACGGTATCATTGCTACGCAGACCGCCATAGCTTCATAAGACATCATCCCCACTCCTTTGGAAACGGCTATCTGGCTCTACTAGAATATCAGCTCATCTATTTCAGACTCAAGCATCTGTATCTTAAGATCAGCTTCAGTCATAATCGCTTTATCAGAGGAAAAAGAAACAGACTTCTCATCGATTTCATCTTGAATGTTCTCTGCTTTTTGAATCAAATTTCTGCTGTGAATATCGGCTTGGTTAAGCGCATCAACGACATTAACTACTTGAGTCGCAAAAGCCCCGTCTAGCATAGAGACTGCACAAAGAACCGTCACCGCACCAGCAATTTCTTTTACATCTGACTCAAACTGATTGCCTTCGTCTAACGCAACACCGGTCGCGCCAATACATGCGATTGGCATCACGTTATCGCTCATATATGATTGAATTTGCCCCTCAAACGCATTCATCTCGTTTTCCGTTTCTACTAGACGAGCCCTCAGAGATGAAATGTCGTTTTGCTTCTCAGAAACTCTAGCTGCGATGTCACGATGCCTCTCCTCGACTTGCGCTAACTGGTTTTGAAGAGTCTCAATCTGTTCTGCTTTCCTGTCGGCTATCCTACGTTCTGCGGTTGCGGTTGCCCGCGCTGCAGTGTCTTCTTGACTCTGTGTAGGCGGCACTGTCCTGGTTTCATTAGGGGTCTGAGATTCATCGCTTATATCAGTTGGGGTACTACAGCCGAGAAGAGCTCCTATGAGCATCAAAATAGATACAAATTTTAGGGACATAATAAGTCTGAAACTATATTGAACTTACGAATAAAGTAGCCACAACGAGATTTCACTTGCATTAAAAGCAGATGTAACGAGATGACATTCAGAGTGCTACACATTGAATGTACTTGATTCCGTATAATGTGAAACTATCTCTAAGCAGCATCGTTTTGTAGTCATTCATGCTTATCTGTATATGACTAAACGCGCATGACATAGCAGTATTGTAAGGCGCTTGCCCTTGTCTCTTTTCATTTGTAAGTATGGATACAGTAAAGTTTGATACATTTTTTGATGAAGACGGCAGCGGCGTTTTCTCTTTTCAACGAGACTTTTTCCTAAATTCTGATGCGTTTCCTACTGATGCCCAGTTCTGTGACACCGCAGTCAGCCCCGATATAAACTGGAGCACCATTGATCAAGGTCCGCTCCGGAAAATTGAAGGACAGACAGTGGGCAGCTGCACTCTCATATATGAATTTGACAACTTAGAAGAACTCAGTGCCTTGCAGCAAACGCTAGAAGTGAGTTTCAACCAACTAACGATCAGCAACGGTCTATTTACTTACAAAACCAGCAAACAAATTTGTAGCAACGTTAACGACGATACTGTCGTGAACTGGTCGGTTACTCCCCCTGGGACTATAAGATCTGAATCTAGAAACGTTAGCTCTGTGACAGCTGATACAGTCTCTTGGATCCTCAACTCTAATTCCTGCGGCGAAATGGTTGTTCTTTCGAGGCTCACTGTCGAAGAACCGCCTGCGCCATCTCCACTTCCAGAAGACTTTCAAGATCCCACACCTGTACCTTCATTGCCACCTCCTGCTCCTACCCCTGAGCCGCCATTACCGGTTGATATAGTTAACGGATGGACGACTGTTGTTCTTTCCCTTACAACCATCATTGCAACTGTTATTACAACGGCATTAGCTCTTGCTGAGTATAAGAAGCGAAAAAATAAGTAGATAAGAAGCGCTCTGCTTGACCTGTATCGAGGGAAAGTTTCACGTTCGACTTTTGTTTAAGTCGAACGTGAAACTTTCCACCTTATCAGATTCCTTCCTAGTTAGGTCCGGTCGTACTCGTATCAATAATCCTTGATTAGCGATGCACGGTGATCATCGAATTACCTGCACCTCGACGTCCAAATCAACCTTTGACCAGGCATTGTCTGTGGTCAGTACAGGCAGCTTTTGTTCGATGGCGAGAGCCAGGCAAGCGCGATCGCCCAGCGAAAGCCCAAAGGGTTTGGTAAGGGGGAACATGCCAGCAGCCACATTCGCCAGAGGTTCAGGAAAAGCCAAAATGGTTAACGCCGTATTGAGAATCTGCTTATCGGTTAATTTTTGATAGATAAGCTTGGTTGATACCCCGTGCTCATTGGCTTTTTGCACCACTTCGCACCAGTTGACTGTGCTCATTACGCAGCCTTTTTCCAATGCGACAGAGACATTCTCTTTGCCACGCTCATCAAACATCCAGGCTAGAAGTGCGGAGGAATCCAGAACAGCCCATGCCTTCATTCTTGAGAGCTTTCTTTGGTCGCTTCTAATCGACGCTGAACAATCAGTTCATCAGCAACACTACCTGCCATTGGGGCAAATTCTTTGAAAAGTCCTTCAGCGGCAGCAATACGTTCCCGTAAAGGGTTTAGATGGATATTAGCGTCTTCGTCAACGGTCAAGAGGAACCGTTCACCCTCTGCCAGTTGTAAAGACTGACGAAGCGTAGAAGGGATGAGAATGCGCCCTTGTGGCCCCAGAGAAACGACAGTTTGTTCAAGAGGCATCGATATTCTTTCATTGAATATTAGTTAGTGAAAGCTGGAAAAGTTAAGCAAGAGTATAAAAGAACAAAGATCGTAATTCAACAGAATATTAAAATGCCAATTTTGGAATTTGGAATACGTAATTTAAGACTCATTTTAATAATAGTGGGTCTAGTAGTAAGAATGGATACTTAGTTAACACTATAGGTAATAGTGTTAACTAAAGGCTGAGTTGGGAACCTATTACTGCGATCGACCTACACGAGTTTTCAGGGGCTGAGGCTGTTTTTAAGTGGTGATCAGTTAACACATTTGATATAAAGTGTTAACTAACGCCATTTTTGGAGCTTTTTATGGCCAAAAACGCCCTTCCTCATCCCACCTACCAAATGAACCAGTGGGTCACCCGAATTTGGGAAACCGATCGACGCTATTACGTCAGTGAAGTGAAACAGGATATTTTTGGCCAGTGGATTCTGGTGAAGCGCTGGGGTAGTCAATTTAGCCGGAGAGGAAATTCACAGACTGTTGTTGTTGGAGATCGAGATCGAGCTGTAGAGATGCTAGATGATGTGGCTCGTCGTCGAGCGCAGCGCCACTATCGGCTGGTTGGTTGTCAGGAGCTTGCTCCGATCAGCAAATGAGTGAAAATCAGCTCTATGACAAACAAGGCAACCGTTTATATATGACCGGCGAAGAGCGAGCGGCTTTTCTGTCGGCAGCAACCACGGTAGACCGCAGAGTGAAAACTCTGTGTAACGTGCTGGCTTACTCTGGCTGTCGGCTTTCTGAGGCCTTGGAATTAACCCCGCGCAAGATCAATCTCTCTGAAGAATCCATCACTCTACGCAGCTTGAAAAAGCGCAAAGATAAAGACGGTAATCCGAGAATTGTTTTCCGTTCAGTGCCTGTGCCTTCCATGCTGATCGAACAGCTAGATTTAGTGTACGGTATCCGAGAGATTCAGCGGCGAGGTGATACAACAGAATTAAACGACCGTATCTGGCCTTGGTCGCGGGTATGGGGCTGGAAAAAAGTAAAGGCGGTAATGGAGGCGGCTGCCATTGCTGAGGGGCCACACAAAACCGCGAAAGGATTGCGCCACGGCTATGGTGTTGCTGCGATGCAGGCAGGGATTCAGTTGAACATGCTGCAAAAGTGGATGGGTCATGCAGACATGAAAACCACCGCTATCTATGCCAATGCTCTAGGGGAGGAAGAGCGGGCGATCGCAGCCAGGATGTGGTTATAGAGTACGGCTATTTATACCAGCTTACTAGCATGTACGATCGAAAAACGCTTCTCCGGTTTTACAGTGGCTTTCTTAAATACTCGCTCTTTCAAAGTAGAGAGTAAGTATTGTATGCAGCACATATATGTTTATCATTTTTATGATTTAAAAACTTGATATTGAGAAAATTAATTTTTTGTGCGGTTTTCTTGCTCTTATTATTTGTTGATCAGAGTATATACTTATATTTGGTTTCTGTTTGAGAGATAAAAATAGAAATCGCTCTTTCAAACTTATCAAAGCTAACAATCGCTACTGACTTACTGTAATCATCAGGATTATTCCTATGAGAAAAGCATATCTTAAAGTATGGTCTGGGTTTTTCCTTATTTCATTTGCTGGCGGCTGTACATCTGAAGACTTTGGTGAAGTAGAGCCTCTGACCCCATTAATAGAATATCGATATCGTGTTGTTGGTGCTGCTGAAGCTCTAAAGTCGGAGTTTTCAGTTGACGATCCCGAGTACATAGTAGGTCAGCTCGCATATGTAGAGGCAGCATCAAACGTGAACGCTGTTATACAGCAGTTAATTCTAAGTCTTCAATCACAGACTAAAATTCCCTCTCTTTCAGAAAATTCCGAAGTGGAAGATGCTAACAGTAGCATTGAAGATGATATTAGCGACGCTTTGCTATCTAGTGCAGAATTCTACAATTTCGTCACCAGACAAGTTTGTGATCTAAGCGAGGCCCATGCAAATTTGTGTACTGATGCGGGACTTTTAGGAGTAAGCGGAGCATCGTTAGAGACAACACTTCTTGGTCTTGTTCCAAAGATTGTCGATGCAATTATTGCGCAATCAGCAGCCCAAAGAGAAGCTGATGAAAAGCGCAGAAAGGAATTAGTAGAACAACTAGAGAGCCTTCTTCTGGAACCATTCGGTCACATAGATAGCGCTCCAACTCCCGAAAGCTAAGATTATGAAAATTCGTGTGACTCAAAATATGCTAGAGAGTATTAGAAAGACTAATGAGCCTAAGCTTTTTGTACCAGCGCAAGCACTGAGAGAAGACAGACTACCCTTTAATCTTATTGAAGCCAGCTCTTTAATAAACGTTGCAGACACAAGAGAAGAATGGAACTTAAGTGGTGAGGGCTTAGCTGTGGCTGTCTTGGACACAGGACTGAAGACTGATCACAAAGATTTTGAAGGCCGTGTAGTAATTCCAGATAACTTCGCTCCAGTAGCAAACAGTATTGAGGATAAAAATGGTCATGGCACGCATGTAGCAGGAATTATTGCTGCTAGAAGTGACAGATATATTGGTGTTGCTCCTAATGTAAAAATTGTTCCTTTAAAGGTATTAGACAATAGAAATGAAGGAAAAATAAAAGACGTTGCCAGAGCTCTTAACTGGGTTGCTGATAACCACCAAAAGTACAAAATCACCGCTGTTAATCTTTCATTAGATGACTTTGGAAACTACGAAGACGATGAAGAATCCAATATAGTTTCAGGATCTCCTATAGGCCCTGCTATTCGAAGACTAGCTAACGATCATAATATTCCTGTAGTAGCTGCCTCCGGTAACAATTTTACGAAAGCACAGGGGATGAGCAGCCCAGCTATTTATCGTGAGACAATAAGCGTTGGAGCTGTTTTCGACTCCACCCTAACCCAATCAGCTTTGGATGAGATACAGCATTCTTTTGGTGGGGCTAATAGATGGAAGCCAGAAGCTAGAAGAGCTGTTCAAGATGCTATAGCTCCATTTTCTCAAAGGCTACACGAAAGTACTAGTCCTCGTTGTCGGACTAGCATTTTTGCTCCTGGCTCACCAATAGAAGCGTCTGGAATAAGTGATGAGCGATCTAGCTCACTCTATGCCGGAACTAGCCAAGCAGCACCTTTTGTGACGGGGGTGATAATTCTGATGCAAGAATTCTACCGACGACGCTATCCAGGAAAATTGCCGTCTGTGAACCAGCTGGAGAACTGGTTAAGAAAAGGAGGTGTCCCTATTATTGATGGAGACGATGAAGTAGACAACGTCAGTAACACTAACTTAGAATTTCTAAGACTTGATGCATGGAAGACCATAAAGTACATAAATTCCAACATGTAGAACCAGTGAGGTCATCTGGGTCGAACTCAGCAGGGCAGTCACCCACCCTGCTGGTCTACAAAACCGTCGCCAAGTCTGAAGCAACCACTGGCAATGATGCGATTCGCCAGCGGCACTCGCTGTATTAATAGCAGATAGCTAAAACTCTGATGAGCAAGGGCTTTCAAGCGGCGCTAAATGTGTAACCGTAGGTTTCTGTTGAGATGCCCCCGCTGGTCCAATGAAGGTTAAGCACCTCTGAGAAAAAGGCCAGCGACGTTAGCTAATCTTACTGCCATAACTTGTATATACTGTGTTGTAGTTAGAATATGGGGTATAGCAATATTTATTATTTGTAAATTCAAGTAGTTAGCTCATAGCATAGCTATTAGTATAAAAGGAACGTGGGGAATGAGAAATCAAAAGTCCTATTTATCATTTCTACTATTCATGGCTGCAATGGCATTAGTTGCAGGTTCAGTACACTGGTGGTTGCCTAAAGTCTTAGGGTTTGTTGACACTAATACGTCTGTGATTCAAGGCCTAGCAGATTTCATTCAGATAGGCATATGGGTAGGAATATTAGGGGTATTCGTTGCCAGAAAATACACAAAGTTGCCGAATAAAAGAGAACATGAGAAACGGGTTTACAGTTCTCAGACTGCCACGCCGGATACTCTGGAGCGATATTCTGTAGATGCAAAGAGAATAACTGGATTCGTTCAAGGAGAGAACAACAACGTTAAAATACACTTTTCCGATAAATCGACGATGGAAGATGAATCTTGAGTAAGAGCCAATATAGAAGTCAAGGAGGGTGGATACAAGGTCTTGTTCAAGGAGCGAACAATACTGTTGTAAACATTTTTGAGACGGGCTTTCAAGCTTTATCTAATGTTTTAGAGCCTGTCGTAAAAAGTCTGGTTCCAGAATCAGTCAAAAGCCGTCCTGAATCTGCAGAAATTCATAGCCAGTATCTGATAAAAAAAGAGAGGCTTGAGATCGAGAAGAGGCGGTTAGAAAATGAGATTATCTCGGATGAAAGGCTCATACATCTTAAAGAGAAAGAGCTTGAATTAAAAGATTGGTTCTTCGCAGAAAAACTGAAAATCATTAAAACATGTCACATAGAATCTGTACAGTTGAAGTGGCAAGAACTACAGTCAAATTGGGATAATCTCCGTCTGCCCTGGTTACTAAACAGAGAAGAAACGCAGAAGCAACTTTTCCGTAGTGATGTCAACTTTTGGATACTTCTATCACCGCCTAAAATTATCTGCAACGTACAGGAGTTCGACTCGCTGGGAATACAAATAGAAAAGAAGCTGAGAAGTCTTATAAACCAACACTATTTGATAGGACACCTCATCTATCCCGTTGGCTGTCGCAAGATATTCAGCGAACCAATTGAAGATCAGCAGGCCATACATGCCCGAGAAATTCTCTCTCCTCTTCCTACGTTGACGCTTCAAAGTGCGATTACTAATGAAGATATCTATATCACTCTTACTTGCCCTGTAGATGAGACCTCTTCGTCTCAGCACCCACATGACAACCAGATTGATTTACCCGAATGGAATTGGAAATCAATAAAGAAGTCACTTGAAACAGCAGGAACAAGCAATGAAGAGAGCATTTCCTTCATTAAAGAACTGATCATCGCTTTTCATGTAATCGTGTCCTTCTATTTCATTGATCTCTATTGCATACAGATATATCCGTACCACGATATTAGGCTGTTTCACTTTCTAGATACTTGTGCTTCTCCTGGGGTCCTAAATCAATGGGCTAAGCCCTTCAAGTCATCTTTACTAAAAATCCAGAAGAATGAGATAGAACGGGCGAAGCGAGTAGCAAAAGAAGAGAGTGGCAAGAGTGAAATAGACTCCGCTAGATCTGCAACCGAAGATGTTTCACCGGCTGGAGTAGCTATCTTAGTAGCTGTAGGATTAGCGGCTCTATTAGGATTTTGTACCCAACCATTGTTTCGTCAATACGCGGTGAATGAAGAATCATCTATTCGCTCACCAGGACATATTTCCTCATCAGATCCCTCTGGAGGCACGGGACAACCTAGCCAGCCAGGAGGAATTAAGAATGGGCAAATTGTAATCATCACGCCGATAGGAGGTGACTGCCAGCCGCTTAGAGAATCACCTGATCAATACAGCTCTAAAATCGGCTGTATAAACGCTGGAAAAGAGTTAATAGCCGTTAGCGATGAGCTACAGAGTGGGTGGGTGAGGGTTCATGGCAGTGCCAATGGTGTGGGTTGGGTCTTCTGGGAGGGGCTAAGTATCAGACGACATATAGAATAGACCTCTTGCATATAGGACCAGCGGGGGCATTTGGCCCAAAACCTACGGTTATGTATTTAGCATCGTCCGAAAGCCCCTGCCCACAGGTACTTGAGCTGTCTGCCATTAATGCAGTGAGTACCGCTGCCAGATGACATCATTTTCAGCGATTGCGCTAGATTTGGCGATTCCTCTGCTTCTAAAAGGTGTCTGAAAATATATTTTGTGTGTTGGCTACAAAGTGTACTTTTTACAGCCAATAGATGCTCTGTGTGGTTGATTTACAACGCATTATATTTTCGCCTTTGGCTGCGATCGCAACTCAGCTTTTAGCTCTAATAGATCTAGCCTTATTCGCTATCTAGTAACGCCTTTCTAAACGGAGAAGGCGCTTATATCTCTTATATTATGAAGGTTTTAAGCTATTAGGAGTTGGTAGATTATAGAGTGCTGAATTCGCACAGCGCCATTAACAAGTGACTTCTTTCAGGGCTGAAGTAGCCGATTAGCTCAGGCTTAACTGACTGCTTAATCGAGTCAATGCTGGGCTGACGTTTGCTGTCTAGATCTCTATCAATGTCAGCTTAGATACTGCTTACCGCTAAGTATTCAAGAATATTACTAATACTCTTTAGCCATGAACTATGTCTTGAACAGCTTGAATCACCCGGCAGAGACGGTTTCAGCCATAATCAATTTCATAACCGCAGGTTCCTGCACGAATGCCCCCGCTGGTCCTATGAGTGAACCGCTCGTGCAGCCCATACCCGCCTCTTACTATCCAAGACTCCATCAATAAAGACAGCAACTAATCCATCCCCTTCCGTATTGAGCCATTCCATCTCAACTACTGAAGTAGATTCTGAACGAGATACCTCAGTGCCTGGACCTAAAATATTTCTTGCTTCTGCAAGGCTACAGTTAGGTGGCAGGCGGTCATAATATGCGAGGTAATCGACAGACTCTGACTGATAAAACTGGGTAGATGTAGGAATCCTATTAAAGCCATGCCCTATCCCCGCACCAAGAGCAATCCCTAGTGAAAAAGTGAAACAAACATTTTGGATTGTGGGCTTTAATAAATTACTTACTAGCTTCCTAAGTAGCTTTTCTTGCTCATCGCCATTGGACATGATTGGTTATGATGTCCTCCAAAATAAAGGTTATCGTTTTAGGCCTCATCACTACGTAAAGATATCAATCAGCAGAAAAACCTTTTAATCTGTCGCATGGACAGCATTCTCCACGATTTCAGTGTGTAGAAAACTGTTGTCAAGTTTATGGGCTCTAATTACCAAGCTGGTGAGGAGAATCAGTGCCGTCAAGCATATTCCCGCAAGAGTGGAAGGCTCTTTTACTTGACGTTTTCCAGATTTTTTAATTTTTTCTAGTTTTGTTTCATTAGAGAAAAGAAAGACAAAACTGTGATACCGCATAAGTCTTATGCATTGAGTAAAATGAGTTACGCGCCTTGGAAAAAAAGCCTTTTATCTAGAACAAATGTTCGAACCGTTCCTTTACTTTTTGTATCAGTTGTCTTTGTGTTTTAGAAGGCACCACCTCTAGGACAGCTATAAACAATTCAGAGACGTGAATAGGGAAATACTCATATCTTTTGACTAACCTTTTCCAAACATATCTGTGTTCTCGAAGGTGAACAACAACAGCAGTAAACGGAGGGAACCCCTCCGTAATCAGTTTTTTCTTTTCTTTGAGTGAGAGAGTCTCTGCACATATAAGTACATTCAGTATGTCTTCAGCACTGCCATCAAAAAATGCTTGGAAGTTATCATTTATATTTTTCCTCGATAACATGCCACCACTATATCGTTGTGGCGCTACAAGGTCTGTGTTGCGTGATTTAGGAGGGAGTGTCATGAGTAGTAAATGCCAGAGAGGTAGTGAAAAGAATTTATATCGTTACGAAAATGAAGAGGGGTCACTAAGGTCCAATATTCACTCTGATGAGTTTTCTATCTTCTGTCCTTACATATACAGTGCCACCAGCCGCAACTTCGTCTTCCAAAAACATCTGTAGGTAAACAGCGTTTCTGATCTTCTTGCTAATCGATCCATCACCGACTGAGTCTCTAAGCTTTCGAGCCTCAAGTGTGGGCAAGGAAACCGTCAATCTCTCTACTTCGGCTACTGACATAAAAACGTCTTCTGCGTTTGCTATTTCATCAGCCGATAAGCGGTCTTCACTGATTTCTTCCGAGTTTTCTATATCTGAATAATCGGCCATTTTGCATACCATACTGCAGCAACATGATCAGTGTAGCTTTTGTGAATCAATTTGTGTGTATTTCAACAGAGAAATCTAGAATATTCGGGAATTTTCTACACCAAGTTGCTACAAAGAACGGATAACAGTCCCTAAGAAAGAAGGAGGCTTTATATCTTTGGAAGACCATCAGCTGTATTCGAAACTACTGCAGCACAAACGGTAAGCCCCGTTAGAGACACGACTACTTGGCAAAGATAACTACCGATCACAGCAATGCATTGATGATCCCTGAGCAGGATAGGAGACTGCTAAAAAGTATGGGAAACGTTGAAAACTCGTTAGGTCGTACAAACGGTTTTCTATGACTTTACGCCGAACATCGCCATTGGCTACGGAGTGTGATCGCTGAACTCAGAGCCTGAAAGGCGCACACTCGGGCAAGTATCCAACGAGTTTCCGGGCTTTCCCAAGGTTTTTGGTACTCTCCTTTTTGTGCCGTGGACAATTCTGACGATTGTTGTAAGAGCTTCTGATATGAGCAGTCACGATATAGAACACGGCGATTACTTGTTGTTTGTCGGGTGGGATAGGCCGTTAGATACGTTCTTTGCCACTCTTGAAACCCTTGTTGGTCACGGCACCGAGGAACCGGAGATGCTCATCGGTGGCCTGCCTGGAGAATACCGGGATGTTGAGAGCTTTACCGCAGCGCTGGACGCTGCCTTACAATCGCGGAACATCGTCGATTTTTCACTCTCGGAAGAGATATGGCAACGGTTGCAGGCCGACTATAACGAGAATCCACCCGGCGCAGGTCAGCAAGCCACAACCGAATCCATGCAGGCGTTTAATCAGTGGTTGCTGCATGACGATCAAAAACAGTGACGCTTGCTATCAGGCGCGGTGACGTTCACTGGGTGAGATTTTTCAGAGAACCTGCGGATTGAGCATCAAAGCCCTTAATTCACTTTGGTGATACTATTTTATCTGTTCACCAAATGACCATCATCATATCATGGCATCTTTGGCACAGCACCTCTCTACGCTTGCAGCGCGGCTGGAACAGCACCTTGAAACGATATCTGTGGACCCTCAAGCCGCAGGGCTTACCATCGAAACGCATAGCCCTGGCAACGGCAGTACCTATACCAGGTTACGCGCACGCAAAGGGCAAAAACTCCCCAATGGCAATCGCACCATGCAGCTAGATGCTAAGGAGCAGGCTGAGTGGGAGCGGAAAATACAGGCGCGTAATCAACGGGCAAAGGTTGAACAGTGCTTGCTACTCCTTCAACAAGCCGCCGATATTGCAGAAACCATTACCTTGCCTGTTGAGAATGATACTGATTTGGTGAAAGATAATTCGCTATTCACCAAACTAAAGGATGACACCCCTGCTCCCCCACCCAAAGAACAGATCATCAAGTATGGGCTGAAAGATGCCAAAGGGGCGACACCCATGAATCGACGCGTCCATGCCATCGCTGAAAATGAGCCTAAACAGGGGCGTTGGTACACCCCTGCCCTGTGCGGTGAACAACCAAAAGCCGGTAGCTGGGGCTGGCGGCTCACTGACCCTTCCGGGCTGAGCTGTCCCAGGTGCTACAGCAAGTTGAAACTCATTAAATAGCCATTGCAGTGTGTGAAACGATGCCTCGGATATCTCAGCCGCAGGCCTGACAGAATAGGCGTTTTAGACCGATGTGAGCGTAAATGGCCGTATCTCGGTCAGGGGGCTTCACGAGCCATCAGAGCATCCCTTTACAACGATATAAACGGCAACTTCAAACTGAAATCACTCCGCGCAGCAGTGCGAAAGCTGCCAATAAGCGTCCAGATTTTTGAAACTCTACCAAATGGTAAGGCCATACAGAACCCATAGTACGCTTTCTGGCCTCAATTTTACCTCAAATAAGTCCCCTTATATTAGTTACACTAAAAGTTACGCTACAAATGCAATAACAGTATTTAGTCTTGGTTATATCCTGTGCTGAAAAGGCTTGTCCAATAGCTTGCAGCCAACGAAACGATTAGCCCTGAATAATGTTCACAGAACCGCTGGTGTCACCGATGACAACATTGAGATCGCCCGTGACGCTCTGTGTGATTCGAGTAACCTTGGCAACTGCATCAGCATTATTCGTCATCAGCTGCTGCAAGGTGCGAGCTAACTCAGGGCCAC
>CALDSK010000338.1 GCA_937911865.1 uncultured Synechococcus sp. | reverse complement strand
AAGCTGTACTTTATGATCGGCTTGCCGGGTGAAACTGACGTGGATGTGGTCGGCATTGCAGAAACGGTGCGATGGCTGCGGCGAGAATGCTTTATAAAAGGTCGCCGGGCGCTAAAGTTCAATATCACAATTTCTAACCTCACGCCCAAGCCGCACACGCCGTTTCAATGGCATTCAGTCTCTACTGAAGAGTTTAAGCGCAAGCAAAAGCTATTGCAGGAAGAATTTCGCTCTATTCGAGGGGTGAAAGCGAACTTTACCGATGTGCGGATCTCGGCGATGGAGAACTTTGTTGGTCGAGGCGATCGCAGACTCTCAGCAGTCGTTCGCCGGGCCTGGGAACTGGGCGCGGGCATGGATGCCTGGTGGGAGAGCCTGGAGAACGCATTTGGTGCATGGACGCAGGCGATCGCAGATGCCGGATTAGATTGGCAATATCGTCAGGTAGAAAGCGGCGAATGGAGTTTGGACGAGAATATTCCCACGGCAGAACAGGCAGGGCAGGCGGTGACCGATGCGATGACCGCCGTACTCGATCGGCCTCTTCCCTGGGACCATATAGATACCGGCATCGAAAAGCGGTGGCTGCAAGAAGATTTACACAAAGCGCTAGCAGCCGCGGTAGTCCCTGACTGTTCGTTTGAGGGCTGTTCGCACTGCGGCATCTGCGGACCAGACTTTGGTCATAACATCGTTGTTGCTCCCCCAAAAATTCCCGAGTTTGTCGGTCACTTTGAACCCAATCAGACCCGGGCCCAAAGAATCCGTCTAGAAGTCGGCAAGCTAGGCGATATGGCTCTCATTGGCCACTTAGATTTTGCCAGGCTGATGGATAGAGCCATCCGCCGCGCCGCGTTACCGATTGCCTTTACCGGTGGGTTTCATCCAGGCCCTCGAATTTCACCAGCCAATGCGCTACCGCTGGGCATCACTAGCACCGGAGAACTGATTGACTTTGAGCTGACCAAAGAACTGTCGGTAGAAGCGTTTAGAACTCAGCTACAGGAGCAGCTGCCTGAAGACGTCCCAATTTACAGCGCTAAAGAAATTTCTCTGCAAATGCCGTCTGCGACGAAAAGTCTGGACAAAGCAGTGTATTTTCTGGCACTGAATGCTGAGGCTAAGACGGCCAGCGCCGAGCGTTGGGTTGGCTGGGTAGAGCAGGTATCAGCAGCCGATCACATTATGCATACGAAAACAACAAAGTCTGGAAAGCAGAAGGAAGTAGATCTGCGCTCACGTCTCTTTGAACTAGACATCGTCAGCCCAGCTGGGCTCACTGAACTTCCCCCTGCCGTAAAAAACCGCCTGATTGAAACAGGACAGTGCGTAGTGCGCTATGTCGGCAGCTGTCGCAACGACGGTACGCTGCTGCGGCCTCAAGGCGTACTGACGATGCTAGAGACTGTCAGTGGCCAGTCTCTAGCCTTGGGTCATATTCATCGACAAAAGCTCATTTTGACAGCCTAATGTAAAACTCTAATGTAAAAGTAAAGGCCATACAGAGGAGGGCGTATGACTGACTGGGTAAAGGCGGTGCAGAGCAACCTTTGGATATTGGCTGGCTCAGCGGCCTTGTTAGGCGTAATTGAAACCGTCTCATCTGCATCGATCTCATTTGCACAGGGAAATGCGCCTGAGTCTATTCCCGCAGTCCCCAGTAGCCCTCCACCTTTGGGCGTAGAAAATCAGCAATCTTTGGCTTCTGTGCGATCGCAGCTCTCAGACCTCAACCGGTTTCCGCTTTTCCTCTCATCAGACCAAGGAACCATCACAGCCGCTGCCAGCCAGCTCTCGCCAACCCAGCTGAGCCAGCCCAGCTTTTCGTGGATTCGCGACCAAATCGGCGATAGATTGGGCTCAGACACCCTGATCGAACAATGGCAAGCCTATAAGACTTCAGAAGGGTTTCAGTATGTCGATGTGATCGTGCGTGAAAGTCAATGGAATCGACTGAGTTATTTCAGCCGTTATGGGTTTGTCTTGCAGTTTGGGACCGTTGCTCAAGACAATCAGTATCAGCTGCGCGTCTTCCACAGCGGCGATGCGACCAATCGTAACGACGCCCTAGCACTACAGGACATTGGCAACCGTTCTGAGATCAATAACCGAGGCATGCTGTTGCGGGGGGCTTACTTTTGCAGCGTGAGTGCGTCTAGCACAACAGCACCATCGGCCAACACTGCCACCACCAGCACTGCCACAACCGACCTACCGGACTGCAGCGCATTCGTTCGACTGTAGAGTTTCACCCCACCAAGTCTAGACAGCCTGACGCCTTAGCTGCTGCCAAAGGGTGACATAGGCAGACTGTATAGATTCGGGCAAAGGCAACAGCAGCTCGCTGTTTTGCATAGTCTCTGGTCTCAGACGATTACTCGCCAGAGCATCGGGAAACGCCGAATCTTCACCCGCAAATCGGTCAGCTAGGAAAACCGGTGATAGGCCTGCGCCCGCTCGTGAAATTTGTGTCGCCGCCTCAGGCTGCCAGCAAAAGTCAATCCAGTCTTGAGCAGCTTCACTCATGCTCGCGCCTTTTGGCCGTACCCACATATCCGCAGATAGCAAGCTTCCTTCAGCAGGCACCACAGCTCTTAGGCTACGATACCGCTGCAACGCAGTCACTACATCACCCGACCAGGTGACGACCGCTTTCAAATCTTCGTTAACCAAGGCTTTCAGGGCCGTCTGCGAGTCGTAGGTTCTCACCTGACGATTCAGCTCAGCAAAAGGAGTACTCAGCTGTTCACTCAGCTCACTGACCAGTTCTGGAGTGGCCTCACGGCGATTAGTTAGCGAGCTGTCAAAGCTCGTATTGAAACTGCCTGTCTGCATCTTTTGTAGCAGTCCAATCACTAGGTTAGGGTGATTGGGTAGGGCGATCATGCCGCTGAGGCTAGGCGCTAGCAGATCACGCCAAGTCTCAAACGACGGACTATCTACACTTTGCCGATACACAATGACCAACGACTGAACTTTGTAAGGTGCGGCCCACAGCAGGTCGGAAGAAGCAATCTGACCTGATGAGTCACGGGTTACAAACTGCTGCCATTGAGCCGGTAGCGGCGCCCGCTGCTCAGCCGTAAGAGACAGCGGCTCAATTAAGTTTTGAGCGATCGCACTCGTCAACCAGTAGTCACCCAAGCTAACCAAATTGTCCAGAATAGGACCTGCCTGAGCCTGTCGCCACGGCAATAATCGACCCCAGCCAGCGCTTGCTTCAGCGGGTCCCTGCCAGCGCTGTAGCTGCTGAAAAATACCCTGCATCTGCGATCGCGTCTGAAAGCTTGCAGCAGACACCACCTGCTGACGAAACCGTTGCAAAACCTCAGACGGAATCGCGCCTTCGAGCAAAGTCACTTTCAAACCATCAGCAGGCACCCTATTGCAGCCCGTTAAAACGCTACCAGCCGCCAGCCCGGCTGTCCCTAGCAGCAGCGTTCGTCGATTGATCATAAATCAGCAATTCATGTAATTCATGTATGGATCTCGCCTCGTATAGCAAGTCGCAGAAGACTACAGTGCAGAAGACTATCGCTTTTGGCACCATAGTAAAAAGCGCAGAAGGCATATCCCTCCTGCGCTTAAAGTGTAGACCTTTTAAGCCTAAAAAGACGGCTTGAGTCTTACCGAAGACCTAAGCTTACAAAGACTTTGTCTTACCCGCGCCCCACTGATCGCCACGAATCTTAGGCATCAGTAGAATGTGACCAGAAATAGCCCGCAGGTCATCTTCTGTTAGGTTGCGCATCTTAGGATAAATGTCGGTGCTCTTAGTACTAGGATGCAGCTCAGAAATCTCAACAAGTCCGTCGTAAGTCGTCGGATTGTGGAGATAGTCAATTAGCCCTTCCAAGTTGTTGCGATCGGGGAAGGCACCAGCCAAAGACTCTGTATCCAAGCCCACATTAGGATTAGTCTTAGTGATACCGCCCAGATGACAGATTGCACAGGCATTGTTGAACTTTTGCTGTCCTCGGGTAAACTCTTCGACCGATAGCGTCACAGTATCACCCGCTTCGTTCAATGGGATGGTTCTCACCGCAGCGTCCAAGTCAGCTGCGATCGCGCCTTCTATGAACGGCCCACCCAACAGCCCTGTAGCAACGAAGATGACAGCGGCTACCAGCCAGGTGAATCGCTTGAATATATGTCTCATTTTTTATGCTCGCCTTTCAGCCATTCAACACAGCATTGATTCAATTCTCACTGAATCAAAATATGTCTTTATCATGCCATGAATAGGACGCTTAGGGGAGCATAGGCTGCGATCCCAGCGGCTACTCTGCGGATTTCGATCGTGCTTGAAGTTTCATTCAACAGCTTCACTCAACAGCTTCTAAGACGACTTCCTTTTGCCGGGCGGCTACTGGCATCTTGCCGCTGACAGGCTGATGTAACCGAATTAGCTGCGCCAACGTCTGTTTTAGCTCAGTACGCGGCACAATTTTATCAACAAAACCGTGATGCAGCAGATATTCAGCCGTTTGGAAGCCTTCTGGCAATTTCTCACGGACGGTCTGCTCTACCACTCGCCGTCCGGCAAAGCCGATCGTTGCCTCTGGCTCAGCCAAAATAATATCGCCTAGCATGGCAAAGCTTGCCGTCACGCCGCCAGTCGTTGGATGGGTCAAAATCGGCATATACAGCAGGCGAGCGGAGCGATGCCGCTCTAGCGCCGCTGAAATCTTAGCCATCTGCATCAGGCTTAGCATGCCTTCTTGCATCCGGGCACCGCCAGAAGCACAGACAATAATCGCAGGCAGCTGCTCTGCGGTGGCTCGCTCAACCAGCCTGGCTAGTTTTTCACCCACCACTGAGCCCATGCTGCCGCCCATAAAGCGAAAATCCATGACGCCAAGCGCAGCCGGAACGCTATTGATTTCGCCTAAACCGGTCTGAACGCCATCAACCAGCTTCGTTTTAGCTTGAGTATCGCGAATTCGATCGGCATAGGCTTTGCGATCACGAAACCTCAACGGATCTTTAGGTGCCAGCTGTGTATCAATGGGAGCCCAGGTCCCCTCATCAATCAGCTGCTCAATTCGCTCTACGCTAAATACCCGATGATGATGTCCGCACTCAGGACAGACCTGCTGATTCGCCTTCAAATCCTTGGTATAGGTCAGCACGTCGCAGCGCTTGCACTTAGTCCAAAGGCCGTCAGCAATCTCGCGCTCGTGCCGATCCTGGCTAATCAGGCCCGTCTTCTTGCGATTGGCAAACCAGTCAAACAGTGACATTTTCCCACTCATAGAGTCTCTCTTAAGTTTTGCCTCACCTGATACGCCTTACTGGCCCAACCTGCATAAGGCAATTTCCTTAATTATCCTACTGGGTTGCCACCCGCCTGTGAAAATCTACCTACAGCGCCGGGGAAAAAATCCCTAGGTACGCCTCGATCAGTCGCTCACCGTAAAACAAGCTCAAAATCGCGCCCAGAGCCAAATAAGGCCCAAACGGAATATGCTGTTTCGGCCCCAGTACACCGAGCGCCAAAGCACTGCTCCCAACCACCGCACCCACCGTCGCTGCCAAAAATGTCGCCAGCAGCATCCCAGGAAACCCCAGCCAGGCCGCCATCATCGCCGCTAGCTTAGAATCTCCCCCACCCATTGCGGCCTTGCCAAAGACCCAGCTTCCAGCCACACCAACTAAATCAAACAGCCACAGCGCCAGAACACTGGCTACGACAGCCATAGCCCCGCTGTCCAGAGCACTCGGCAAATTAGGAGACGCTACATAGCCCATCCAACTTTGAAAGAGCCAGCCTAACACTAGCCCTGAGGCCGTCAGGCTGTTGGGCAGCGTCATTGTATCCAAATCAATTAACGCTAAAGAGAGCAGCCAACAAACAAAAATCCAGTGCCCAGGCGTTGCCCAAGTCGTGCCAAAAGTTGCAAACACCGACACGAACAAACAGGCCGTTGTAAATTCCACCATCGGGTAGCGAATCGCAATCGGCAGCTTACAGTTGCGGCATTTCCCTCTTAGCCATAGCCAGCCAAAAACTGGAACGTTGTCGTAAGGCTTCAACCGCTTTTCGCACTTGGGGCAGCGAGAAGGTGGATGCAGCAGAGAAAGACCCGCAGGGAGCCGGTAAATTACGACGTTTAGAAAGCTCCCTACCGCCGCACCCAGGATAAAAATAATCAAAACAGGCAAAAGAATATCCACACCGTGCACGGAAGAGATCACGGTTAACATGCCCATTAATTTCATTTGATGCATAAAAACCCACCCTCGACGTTTGAACTGTCGAAGGTGGGTTAAAGATTCTTAAGCGATTTCTAGACTGCGATTTCTAGACTGCGCGTCACCGAAGCTTAATTCAGTGCAGGATCAATCTGACTAAATGGCACAAAGCACTCCTGAGGCAGCAAAACTGGCTTATCGCCAAATACCAGCTTACCCCGATGGTTCAACCGACCGATGGCAACACCGATAGGACGCTGGACAACTTCTGGGTGTACTTCGTAAAAAGTCCGGTAAATATGGCGAGCGGCCTTAATTAGCTCCGGATTTAGGAGAACAGAATCATCTCCAAACGCGAGTCGTTCTGCCGCAGCTGGCAACGTTTCAGGTGACATGGTTAGTGTGCTCATTCCTCTAAGCCCTTCCGGGTTTGATTGTTTTAGCGGTTGATGAATTGTGGGTGATATTAACGCAAACGGGTATTAGCTCGGACAACTGTATTCGATAGTGACAATATCATCGTCAGTAGTATTGCAGAAGTCTCACATAGGCTATCCTAGTTCAAACGTACTAAAAGCAATTTGTTAGGCATCTTTACACCTGTGTAAATTGCCGTAAGCGATCGCAGTCAATCGCCTTAACAGGCCAAGAAATCGACTCTATGAAATCGATTCTATGTCGATAATGCTGCTTGCAGCGCTTCGCCCATTCCCTGGCAGCCGACAGCTTTCATTCCTTCAGACATAATGTCTCCAGTCCGGAAGCCCTGATCGAGCACCGTAAGAACGGCTTGCTCTATCTGATCGGCAGCGGCTGGCTGGCTAAGACCGTAGCGCAACATCATGGCAGCGCTCAGAACTTGAGCCAAGGGATTGGCCTTATCCTGCCCAGCAATGTCAGGTGCTGAACCATGCACCGGCTCAAATACACCCGGACCGCTCTCGCCCAGACTGGCAGATGGTAGCATACCGATGCTTCCTGTGAGCATAGCAGCCGCATCCGAGAGAATATCGCCGAATAAGTTGCCCGTGACGATAGTGTCAAACTGTTTGGGGGCGCGGACAAGCTGCATAGCGGCGTTGTCTACATATAGGTGAGAGAGTTCTACGTCGCTGTAGTCAGCGCTTAAAGCTGTGATGCGATCGCGCCACAGCTGAGAAACCTCTAGCACATTTGCCTTATCTACCGAGCATAGTCGGGCACTCCGCTTTTGCGCTGCTTCAAAGGCAACTCGCCCAATCCGATCAATCTCGCTGCTGCTGTAGGCCATTGTGCTCACGCCGCGCTGCTGACCGTCCTCCGTCTCAAAAATTCCTTTAGGCGACCCAAAATAAATACCACCAGTTAGCTCACGCACCACCATAATATCCACACCCTCTACCACTTCTGGTTTGAGGGAAGAAGCACTCAACAGCTGAGGCAAAATGGTCGCCGGGCGCAGGTTGGCAAACAGGCTAAGGCCCGCACGCAGACCTAGCAAACCGGTTTCCGGTCGCTGTGATCGAGGCAGCGTGTCCCACTTGTAGCCGCCAATAGAAGCCAGCATCACCGCATCGCTTTGACGACAGGCTGTTAGCGTCTCCTCAGGTACCGGCGCGCCCGTTTCATCAATCGCCGCCCCTCCGAATAGCGCTTCTGTGAACTCGAACTCAAGGTTTTGCTGCTCAGCCACCTGCTTGAGAACAGAGACGGCTACCGACATGATTTCGGGGCCGATGCCGTCGCCGGGCAGAAGAGTAATGCGTAAGGGCGCTGTCATAACCGTTCACAAAAATCCTTTGAAGGAAGTCGATAGGGACGCCAACGATAATACCTGATTAGTACCTGATGCGAACGCTTCGCCGCAGGCAAGCCAAGAACAAGCTAGAAATAGGCTTAAAACGCATAGTTCAAACCATCAGTCCGACGCCCGAGAAGTGCTGTAGAATGCACTGGAGTTTTTGCTTCTGTTTTTATTTCTACAGCTTTTTTCTGTGTAGCTCTTTTCTATGGCTTTTTTGCGTGCCGATTTAGCTCAGTTTGCTGCGTACAAGTCGCCTCATCCAATAGAGGAAGCGGCAGCTAAAGGAGACATCACGCAGCCAGTTTTAGACCCACCCGTTTTAGACCCGCTAGATACAAACGAGAGTCCAATCGATTTGCCAGCGGCGCTGAAGGATGATTTAGCGAGGGCTTATAGAGATGCGATCGCAGCTAACCGCTATCCAGACAGCAGTCATCATGCACTCAAGCAAGCCATTATTCGCTACGCCATCAGCTCCAGTGATATCACGTCAGACGCCATCGGACTCGAACATGTCACCATCGGCAACGGCTCTGACGAACTCATCCGCTCCGTTCTTATGGCAACCTGTCTTGGCAACAACGGATCGATCCTAGTTGCTACGCCCACGTTTTCTATGTACGGTATCCTAGCCAAAACCCTTGGCATCACCGTCCATCAGATCAACCGTACAGACACATTCGCAGTCGATCCATCCACCGCTAGCGCCGCCATTCAACAGGCCAAGCAATCCGGCCCCCCGGTCAAAGCTGTCTTTATGGTGCATCCTAATTCACCGACAGGTAATGCCCTGACACAACAAGAACTCACCTGGCTCAAACAAATTCCTGACAACGTCTTAATCGTTGTCGATGAAGCCTACTTCGAATTCAGCGGCCATACGACCCTACTAGAGGCACTCAGCCGTCCTAACTGGCTCGTCCTTCGCACCTTTTCCAAGGCCTTTCGCTTAGCGGCTCATCGCGTTGGCTATGGCATTGGCCATCCAGACATCATCACCGCCCTAGAAAAGCTCAGACTGCCCTATAACCTACCTAGCTTTTCTCAGGCTGCGGCAAAAGCCGCCTTGGCTCACAGTGAACAGCTGCTACAGCAAATTCCAGATATCATTTTGGAACGTCAGCGGGTATCACAAGCACTCTCTGCTCACCCTTACTTGCAGACATGGCCGAGCCACAGCAACTTTGTATACGCGCGGTTAAGCCCCAAAGGGCTAGCTGCGCTAGAAGCCAACGGACAGGCAGACGGCCTAGCTAAAACCTTTCAACAGCTCAAGGCAAAAGGCACGCTTATTCGTCATACAGGTGGCGGCCTCCGCATAAGTATAGGCACAGCGGCCGAAAATCAGCGTACGCTAGCAAACTTTAAGCAGGTATTTGGCTACAAATAAAGTCACCACACAACCCTAAAGTCACCACACGAACCCAGATCTCACCCGGCGAATCGTCTGAGGGAGAACGCCCACAAGCATTGCAAAGGCCTCGTCTGGAACCAAATCAACCGTAGCCTGATCGAAGTATGTCTTAAACTGTTCCAAAATCATCCGGGCTCGGTCGTTCGGCTCTGGCTGATCGGTAAAGTTTTGGGTGAGGCGAATCCACTGCAACCGAATCTTAATCGCATTCTGATGTGCCTCATGAGAATCCGGCGATAGTAAAGACAGGTTGCCAATCGGAATGACTTTCACAATGCCTTCATCTAGCCCCCCGCCAACAGCCGCGCCAGGCCCTGCAAACTCCGCGTGAAATTCGCGCAGCACGATCAAACCGTTACGGCGGCGGCTGTTTACAACCCACAGATCGCCGCTCTCCATCTTTTCAACCACGTTGTCAGTTTGATTTTCAGTTTGTAGGTCTTGATTCACAGATGCGCCAAAAAACTTCCAATTGCCTGTACGGACATTTGACGATGGGGAAATAGCCTGATGAGAAACGATAGTATCAGAGCTACGAGATAACTCACAAGTCGGGAAACCGTCTATGCCATTTTCTAACCGCGGGCTACGTGAGACAGCCGAGCATTCGCCCAGAGTAGACCTGCTGCTATCTACTGGCGCTTGAGACGGTTCTGAGTGCAGACCACCAGTAGCACAGGCACTTTCAGAAAAAGTTGTGGGCGTATTTGGCTGAAGATCCATCTTTTGGGTATTCACTCAGCTTGGGCTGCAAGGCTTGTAGAGTTGTGACTTTACCAATGTCGTATGAATACTTACAAAAATGTAAAAGAACAACTAGGATTTATTCATTCTTTATTGCCCTACCCCTAGCGCTTTACATGGGTTACACAATGAAGAACAGCGCTTCCTTTTAATAGCCCTATATTTCCCGTTCAAACACGGAATAGAACAGCACGACACGTTAGCTATCTCTATTCAGAGAACGGCATTATTCCATCGTTTTCTTAGGTCGGCAGATTCAATCGCTTCGACAACAGCAGTCGCTCAGGCCTGAGTTTCAACCGAGACAGAATAGGATTACTCACTTCACACTGCTGATAGCCAGCCTGTGCGTCTAGCGCTTGAGCAGCAGAATTAATAGCCGTGAAATGCAGATAAATCCGATGAAAGCCCCAGTTCAGCGCGATGCTTTCACAGGTCTGCAATAGCTGGTGAGCCGCGCCCTGACGACGACTGCAAGGGGCGATCGCCAGATTTGATAAATAAGCTCGCTTAGGCGGCAAAAATCGCCAGGTCTCACAGGGCCGCTGAGAAATTTCAGCGGTGCCAATCACCTCACCCGTGGATTGGGCTGAATGGACATCTACTGTCACTGCAACCAGGCAGGCGTACTGATTCGCAGGCGTTTTTAAGCGTGTTTTTATGTCCTCTTGAATACCTACACGCATCAGCCAATATAACCACTGCGTCGCTTGCGCCTGCGGATAAAAGCTAGCGAGCAGCACCGCTACGACTTGAGGCAAATCTTGACGCTGAGCTGAGCGAATGCGAAAGGGCTGCCATTGATAAGGCGTAGATAGAGCACGTTCAGCATTAGCCGAGGACATAGTAAAAACTCGAAAGAGGGTGGGAACTTTATGTAGGACGTTGCACAGGTCTCCGTAAGCGACTCGGTACGCGCCTCCGTAAGCGCTTCCGTACGATCGGTGCCGGTTGAAAAAGCGAGTCATTAAATCCACTTGATGATCTTCGCTCTAGGAACAACACAGACACGTCCGAGATACATATCTGGGCTTAGACGAGAGATTGATGCATGGCAGTTAGAGAGCGTAATCGACGAAAAAAGGCATCTAAGCACAAGATTTTAGTGGTGGATGATGAACCCGATAATTTGGATTTGCTCTACCGGACATTCTATCGAGATTTCAAGGTAATTAAGGCGAACAGCGGTAAAGATGCCTTAGATCTATTAGCAGACCAAGGGGATATTGCTGTCATTATCTCTGACCAGCGGATGCCTGGGATGAGCGGCACAGAGCTACTGCGCCTGACCGCCGATCGCTATCCCAACTCGATTCGAATTATGCTCACAGGCTACACCGATGTAGAAGACCTCGTAGAAGCGATCAACGAAGGAAAAGTTTTTAAGTACGTCACAAAACCCTGGGAAGAAGATGATCTCCGCACAGTCGTCAATCAGGCTGTGGATACGCATAGTGTCTTACATGCTAGAACTCAAGAACTCAACAGAGTAGTCCGACAAGAAACGCTGCTCAATGCGATTACCAACACCATCCGCAGCGCACAGTCTTCGCAGGACATGCTGAAAACAATCGTAGAAACGCTGGGCGCAGCATTCGAGCTGGACTACGGCATTGTCAAACCGCTCGCCGACGTAGACCTCGATTCACCGATGTTCTATTACGCAGGCACCTCAGTCCCAGCAACGCTCTTAACCGATAGTCCTGGCAGAGAGCTTTTACCCGAACCGCTAGCTCAGCTAGAGAAAACGGTTTGGGAAACTATCTTGACCCAGCACCTGGAGACGACAGAAGAAATCGTCGCTGCCGCACCCGACGAAATGAGCGTTGCGGCTTACCAGGCACTAGATATTCAAACCAGTCTGCTGATTCCGCTCACCTTCAAGCAAGACATCCTGGCAGTATTAGCGCTCCACAAAAGCTCGCATCAAAAGCCGTGGGAAGAGAGTGAAATCAAACTGCTGACGACCTTAGCAGACCAAGCAGCCTTGGCTCTCTCCCAAACTTGGACCTACGAAAGGGTGCAGTCTTTGGCACAGAGAGAGGTGCTGATCAACACCATCACAAAAGCGCTCCACGCCAGCTTAGATCCCAGCGAAATCTTTGCAGCAATTACTGAAAAGCTGGGGCAAGCGCTTCACGCCGATAGCTGCACACTGTCACTGTGGACGGATGAGCGATCGCAGTGTGTAGGCCGATACGACATCAATATAGACGCCGCACCGACCTTGCCAGAAGCGGTCACCGTAGTCAAAGAAGACCCAATTTTATCCCAGCTACTAGCCACTCAGCAGCCGGTTGTCATTGACACGTCTGAGCTACCAAACGAGTCTTCGACTGGCCTTAGACGGTTTGGACCCAAAGCGCTGATGGCAGTACCTTTGATGGCCGAGGCTAAAATCACAGGCTGCATTGTCCTCAAGCAAGAACTGAGCGATCGGCAGTGGCAGCAGGGAGAGGTGGACCTCGCACTGGCTGTGGCAAATCAGGCAGCAATCGCAGTTCAACAGGCCAATCTATATCAAAAAAGCCGCAAACAAGCCCAGCAGCTGCTAGAACTAGACGAACAAAAAACCGCCTTCTTTCAAAATATCTCTCACGAATTCCGTACGCCTCTCACCCTTACCATCGGACCGCTAGAATCCGCCGTGGAAAGAGGAGAAGGGTTGGACGCGGAACAATCCACCATTGCCCTACGAAATTCGCGTCGACTGCTGAGACTGGTCAACCAGCTACTCGATCTGCAAAAGCTTGACGCAGGCAAAATGAAACCTACCTTTAGGCCCTGCGACTTGGCCGTCTTTACCGCTGAGGTTGTCGGCGCTTTTCAAAGCTACTGTGAGCGCAAGCAAATTTCACTCAGTACAGAAATTCAGGCTTGCTCTGCGGTTTATCTAGACATGGAAAAATTCGACAAGGTGCTCTACAACCTACTGTCGAACGCGATGAAATTCACACCAGCGGGTAAGTCAATTACTGTGCGCCTTGAAGAAGTCAACGGTAGAGCCAGACTTCAGGTAAAAGACGAAGGCATCGGGATTCGCGCTGACCAAATTCCGCATTTGTTTGAAAGGTTTCGTCAGGCCGATGGATCAGCTAACCGTCATTACGAAGGAACTGGATTAGGTCTGTCGCTGGTGCAAGAATTATCCCAAATGCACGGCGGTGAGGTCTCTGTTCAGTCAGAATACGGGCAGGGAACAACCTTCACGGTTGAGCTACCGTTAGGTGCCGATCACCTACCTGCGGATCAAGTTGTCGAGCAGGCCCTCTCTACAGAGAAAGGGAGAGCCGCTGTAGAACTCTCAGATATTGAAACGGCCTCAGCGACAGCCGACAGCGACATTACCCTCCCCCCTCAAACGGAAGGAAGCAAAATTGAACGAGAGTCATTTGAAGGCTCTCAAATCTTAGTAGTAGACGACAATCCAGACCTGCGAGCCTACGTTTCTAGCGTCTTGCAGCGCCAGGGCTATCAGGTGCGCACTGCAGAGCAAGGCGCGGCGGGCTTAGAAGTAGCAACTAGCTATGGCCCTGATTTGATCATCACGGACTTGATGATGCCAGGCGTCAACGGACTAGAAATGATTGAACGTATTCGTAAAGACAGCGAACTGCAGGGCACACCCATCATTCTGCTCACGGCCAAAGTTGATAACGAAACGCGTTTAGAAGGCATGGAGCAGGGGGCAGATGCATACCTGTCTAAACCTTTTAATGATCGTGAGCTGCTAGCTGAAGTCCGTAACTTGCTGGCGCTAAAGTCAAACGAACGAAAGGTAGCTCAGCTCAATAAGTACCTGACCGAATCGGTCCTTCAGCGCTTTTTGCCGCCTGTTTTGGTACAGAAAGCCAATGAAGGTGATTTGCAGCTCGATCTACGGCCTGAGCCTCGCTTAGTGACTATTTTATTCAGCGACATTGTGGGCTTTACTCAGCTCAGTAATACATTGCGATCGCGCCGAGTCGCCGAACTCCTCAATGAATACCTAGAAACCATGACCCATGCTATTTTCAACAACGGTGGTACGGTTGATAAGTTTATGGGAGACGCAGTGTTGGCCCTGTTTGGCGCACCTGAAGAGATGAGTCCAAACGAACAGGTTAGACGAGCCATTTCAGCGGCCCGCCAAATGTACCAGGATCTCGACGGCCTTAACAAACGCTGGGCAGAGCAGGGCATCGGCCCGGTTCAGTTCCGCTGCGGCATTCACCAAGGCACCGCCGTAGTAGGCATGTTTGGCAGCGCTGAAAGATCTGACTACACCGCCATCGGTCCTAGCGTTAACATCGCAGCTCGTATTCAAGAAGCCGCTACTGCTGAGACAATACTGGTCTCAGCGGCAGTCGCCGATTACCTGGACGAGCAAGAAATTGTGAAGTTCGATCCGCTGCAATTAAAAGGCATCGACGAGACGGTGCTTACCTTCGGTGTCAAAACTAGGCTGTAGCGCCCGCCTGGTTTCCCAGCAAGAGCTTAAGACAAGTGTACGGTCAGAAGAGCGGCTCTACAGACGACCTCAAAGTTGGCAAACAAAGGTAGCTTTAAAGAAACTGCATGTAGCACTTACGGATGGTTTCTCCCCTACAAACCTGGCAACATACAGAACCCAAAGGTCTCTGGTCTACTCTAGGCGGACTAGCCATAGTCGCTCATGCAGGTGTCTTGGGACTGTTGTTGCCCTACGTTGCCAGCACAATGAAAAGTGGGCAGGAGGGAAGTCCAGCAGCCATACCGATTGAGCTCATAGAAGTAGCAGATGTCGATTCCGAATTATTACCATCTCAGTTAACAGCGGCCTCTTCTATTACTACGCAGACAACATCGCTGCCTGCTGAACCCGTTTCTGAGCAGCCCATCACTGATACGACCGCAGAAACCTCCACAGCAACAAGCTCTACAGAGGTCCTGACAGTGCAGTCTGATGAGGCGATCGCAGAAAAGCCATTGCCTGCCGAAGAGATAGCTGAACCAGTGACTCCTACAGACCCAGCAGAAAATAATAATTCTGCTCCAACGACAGAAAGCGAATCTTCTAAATCAGAAGAAACGCCGCCTGATAGTAGCCAGAGCGAAACAACACCTGCGGAGGAAAACGAAGACTCACTGCCAGAACAGCCGGAATCAGAGGAAACCGTACCCGTTATCAGCGGGGAGCCGATACCTTTACCCGGCGAAGCCGTGACAGGCGAGGAAGGCGATCAAATAGCGTCCTTGAGCCTGGTAGCCCACGACTACGTTCCAGACGAGCTACGGATAGACCGCTTTGCCGCCATACTACCCACGCCTAGCAGACAAACGACCAGTTCTTCTGTGCGCCCGCAAGATATTGGCTGTGGGAAAGTAGGTGAATTATTGCAGACACAGTTCACCTATCGGGTAGGAATAGATGCTGCTGGCACGATTATATCGGCAGCCCCCTGGACAGGCAGTAATGAAGCGTTATCGCTAAATGCGTCTGAAGAAGCGATTGTCTGTCTGCTGAAACAGTCGAAATTTGAGTTTGTCCCGGCAGAAGATGAGGAGGGAAGTGCGATCGCCAACAGCGACCTACTTTTAACCTTTACTTTAGCTCTAGATACCGATTAGTAAACTGCAAGCCCACGCCACTCGAACGACGATAGTCAGCGATAGTCAGAAGGAACGCTATTTTAAGCATTTCTACGGGTAGGTCATCAGTCCAAAACCGTGATACGGTAGCTAAGCTAATATAGAGCAACACTATTTGCGGGTGTAGTTTAGTGGTAAAACCTTAGCCTTCCAAGCTAATGATGGGGGTTCGATTCCCCCCACCCGCTTCGAATTTGAAGAAACAGCCACTGCGCCTGCGTTGAACAAACGCGAGCTACCGCTGTAAAAGCAAAAAGCCTGCCTGCAACCCACCAATCACAAATCCTAAAACGCCGCCTAAATTCACAATTGCCTGAAGCTCGCTGCGTACGATCGTATTAATCGCAGCCTCCAACTCCTTTGGCGACGTCCCATTCACCCGATCGATAATCACCTGATCGATATTCAAGATAGGAACAGCCTGCATCACAATCGCTTCCAAGTCTCGCTCCAGGTAGCGCTCTAATATCAGCGCTAGTTCATGACTAATCGTCTCTAAGGATTCACTCATGACCGGAGATGCTTGCAGCCGACCCAGTAGCTGTGAAGCTAACTTCTCCCAATCAATAGATGTACTGACTGATTCGAGTAGATTCCCGCCGTTCTCTTTTAGATAGGTTTTAATCGTCTGTCTGAGTGTACTTCTCAGCTGGCGCACCGTCGCAACGGGCAGCTCTTGCAGAGAAAACTGTAGTAGCCACCGCTGCAAGCGTACCTTTACCCCTAGTCCTGCAATTAGCTCGGCAATTCGCGCATTGCTTTTCTCGGGCTCATTGACGCACACTGCTCGAAGCCGCGTCAGCGCATTGCGAACCCCAAAAATATTGGCCACTACCCAATAGGTACCACTGGTTTTCGCACGCAGTGTTTCATCGATGACTTGAATGTTGTAGTCCGTCAAAAAGTCTATCAGCAGCTGACGGACTCTATCAGGAGGCAACAGACCATTGACCATCCAGTCGGAAACTTGCGCAGCCTGCTCCTCGGCTAGCTGAAAATCAAGCAGCACCCGATCAAAAATTTGGTTGATCTGAGCCTCTAGAAAGTCGTCTTGGCGCGACCACACTCTTAAGAGTCGGGGCAGCGATTGACCGATCAAATCTTGGAGGACTTTGCCTAATATTTTGGCCGTTTTGTTTTGCGCATCACCCTGCATTTGATCAAGAGCTAGGCGTAAGAGCCAGTTAATGGCTTTTTCTACGCGTTCGGTTGCGAGTAAACGGCGAGCCAGTTTCTGTAGTTCTTCAGGGGTGAGGAGCGATCGCATGATCACATCCGATACCTTCTTAGCGAGCCGCGCCTGATTGCTCGGAATCAGTCCTGGAGTGAAAGGTATTTTCTGACCAAACAGATACTTCGGACCATACGGACGAAACAACATCTTGATAGCAATATCGTTCGTAAAATAGCCGATCACGCCGCCTAAAACGGGTGGCAGTAACACTATCCACAGATTCCCTGCGCTCATACGGTTCGTGCCTTCATCAATGCCCCAGTCAAGGTCTCAGTCAAGGCCCCAGTTAAGGTCTCAGTCTGATGGCTCAGGGGCGGTCCAATATCTTCAACGCTGTTGCCACTGCTATGGCTTTACGACTTAGTCGCAACCAAAACGCCCATCATTCCGCCAGCAATAGGATAGTGAACTGCACTAGCAAATCCAGCTTCTTTAGCCAGATTCACCTGCTCCGGGCCTGCCGGAAATCGGTCGACACTAGGTCCAATGTAAGCATACTCCTCACTCATCCCTAATCGCTCTGCCGTAGGAACCACAATTGCTTGCAAATACCACTTTTGAAATTGCACAATTAGTGGATTCGTTGGCGTATGAAAATCTAGCACAGCCACCCTAGCTCCTGATTTCAGTACGCGATACAGCTCACTCAACCCCTTAGGAATGTCGGTCAGATTCCGCAGCCCATAAGCCATAGTGGCCGCGTCAAACCTATCATCATCGAAAGGAAGTGCTAACGCATCGGCTTCTACCCAGCTGAGGCGATCTTGTAGATATAGATTTCTTTGAGCTGCGATCGCCAGTTGCTCTACCGCAAAATCCGCGCCGGTAACCTGCCCAGTTGGACCTACCTGCCGGGCCAACAGTAATGCTAAATCCCCGCTGCCGCAGCACACATCTAGACACCGCATTCCTTTTTCTGCACCGCTCCAGCGCATTGCCATCTGCTTCCACACTCGGTGCAGCCCAAAACTCATATCCTGATTCATCTGGTCATACTGTGGGGCAATTCGATCGAACAGCTGACGAATTTGATCGGCCTCCGGCTGAGTTGATGACGCTAGTGATTGTTCGCCCATAATGACCGCTGTGCTCTGAATACTGTTTGCTCTCTACGCTTTTTGTTCTTGCTTTTTGTTCTTCATGCTTCTTCTATTCCTCATGCTTTCACTGTAGAGAGTCTCTCAAAGTCTACAGCTACACGAAAGCCCGAGTGACTGTTGTGAACAACAATCACTCAGACTCTCGGAATATATAACCTACGATCTTGTATTTTGTGACCAGTCTTGTATTTTTGGCCAGCTACGACCAGAGTGATGTTAGAGAACCGTAGCCTTGAGGCTAAGGGCTATTTGGGGCGAGATCAAACCCAATAGCTGAGAGACGTCTTCCAGTGTCGAGTAAGCTGTATTCCACTGAAGTGAAAGCGCAGCGAGCGATTCGCCTTGATAAGTTACAGGTACAGCCAAATGGCATTCGCTCCCTGAAGCGTACAGCGCATCGGTTGAAAGCTCCGCATTAGATTGCAGCCCAGTCGCGCTCTGAGTGCTCTGGCCAGTCAATGCAGATTGAACCAGACTGTTAGCATTAGTCGCTGCAATTTCTACAGAGCCATAGCTCCCAGCCGTTTGTCCATCTGCTAGCAAAAGCATACAGGCATCCGCATTCAAAATTTGACCAAAGCCAGACGCCAAGAATGTCAGCGCCTCCGTTTTTTCCATAGACTGCCCTGCCAACTGGCCTACCGTCACCATCAGCTTCGACTGACTTTCTGCTCGGTGTAACGCTTCGTTCTGGCGCTTGATCAAGTCGTATGTTTCTGATGCTCGATCAACAACGTGCTTTAGCTCATCAGGATCCCAGGGCTTAGTAATGTAGCGATAAACCTGACCGGCGTTGATCGCATCCACTAAGTCTTCTACGTCTGTAAATCCTGTCAAGATAATTCGAACAGTATCTGGAAAGTCCGGGACCGTCTTGCTCAAAAACTCAGTGCCCTTCATCTCAGGCATCCGCTGGTCAGAGATGATGACCGCTACTTCGCCTTCGTTCGAGAGTACATCTAAAGCAGCCACTCCACTCTCAGCACGCAAAACTTTAAAGTCGCGACGAAAGGTTCGATACAACAAGTCCAAGTTGTCAGGTTCATCATCAACAACTAGCATGCGAGGTTTCTTGGAAGGCTTATGGCTAGCCAGAGTTAATGGACTGATGTTGCTCATAAGATACGGTCGCCTTTGAGAGGGTGAAAATAGCGTTGCTAGGCCGTACAATCAAACGGCTGAGTGCTCTCTCAGTAAGCCCAAGGGACTGTTTAAAATAACTCGTTTAGTGCACCGCTAGCCTTGCCGACATCCGACCTTCCGGGCATTAATTCGCCGTAGAAGCGCACTCGCATAATTCGAGCGCACCCGCATAATTCGACAGATCACTTGCAACCCTACTGTGATTCAATTTCTAAAAGCTCGACGACGTTACCATCTGGATCTTTCACAAAAAGAGCGGCCCGGCCCGACGAGCTCATTTGAAATGGCATGCCCGAATCAATTAGAGACTGCTTAACAGCGGCTAGGTTTCGAATTGCAAAGGTAATATGCGGATGGCGACCCCATTTATCTTCACGAACCGGATTTTTGGCCCACTTGCTCACAATTAAATGCAGCTGAAAATCACCCACTTGATACCAGCTGCCAGCAAACGATAGCTGCCGGTCTACTTTTTTAAGCCCTATTGTTTGAGAGTAAAATGCATCGGCCTTTGCCAAGTCACTCACCTGCAGCGCAACATGAAGCGGATACAAAATATCAACCATCTTTTCACCTGTGTGTCCAATTACCCCTATTATCTACGGGTATCTACGGGGCGTTGGCAAAAAAATAGCGGATGAAAGTAGTGATTTTGCTTGGAGGCTTATCGATTGGGCTGCTGGCAGTTTTAGTTTTGACAGAACTTGTCTTACGCTTCGGGCTCGGGTTCGGGCATCCGCCGCTCTATGTCGCCGATGAGACAATGGGTTACCGGCTGGCCCCTAACCAAAAAGTAAAGCGTTTAGGCAATCGAATTGAGATTAACAAATATTCGATGAGAGCAGGCGCGATCGCACCTGCCCCGCCACCTAACACACTAAGAGTTTTCCTCCTTGGCGACTCTCTAGCTAACGGCAACTGGTGGACTGACCAAGACGACATCTTATCGACAGCAATCGCCAAGTCAATCGAGCCTAACTTACCGGAAGCATACAGTGACATAGAAGCACTCAACGCTTCTGCGAACTCGTGGGGGCCACGCAATGAACTGGCCTATCTAGAACGCTATGGCACATTCAAGGCACAGGTGCTCGTATTGTTACTCAACACAGATGACTTGTTTGGAACAGAACCCACATCTCTGCAAGTAGGGCGCGATCGCAGCTATCCCAATCGCAACTATTCCTTTGCCCTGACCGAAATTTTTAGTCGGCTCTTCAAAAAAAATCAGCCCATTCCAGGACTGAAAGAAATTCAAAACGAAGGAGGCGATCGCGTGGGCAAAAACCTTACAGCCATCCATGGCATTTATCAGCGAGCCACAGCTGCAAACGGTAAGCTCATCGTCGTACTGTCACCTCTCAAAAGAGAGCTCACAGGCCCAAAAGACTATGAACTTACCGCACGGCAGCGCCTACAAGACTGGGCTACCCAAAACAACGTCATTTATCTAGATCTGCTCCCAGACTTTCAGGCACATCCCAACGCTGGCGAGGCGCTATATCGGGACCACATTCACCTCAGTCCAGCAGGAAACGCAAAGGTCAGTCAGCTCATCGCCGACACGATCTCGCTGCCCTAGCCATTTTCAGGAATCGTAGCCTACCGACGCAGCGCAACCGATGGCAGTGGATCTAGCGCCAGCCTGAGGTCAGCTGGAGACTTCCAGGTCTTGCCATCCAATGCCATCTGGTCAATCTCACTCGCTAGACGCAATGCCTTCAGTGCTTGCTCGCCGCCTACAGAAGGCTGATTGCCGCCACGCACACACTGAACAAAATGTTCTAGTTCAGCATGTAAAGGCTCAGTATTGCTAGTGTAGACCTGTTCAATCAAGCCGTCCTGACGGTACATTACCTGGCCATAGTCAGCCATGCAGTTCTCTGTTGTCTGACGATGAATTTCAATCTTGTTGTTCAAGAAATCCGCCTCCGTTAGAGAATTGTGACAGTGCGCTGAAATCGTTCTAATCTTGCGATGAGTTACCTTACTAGCCGTTACCGTTGCCACAATACCGTTGGCAAAACCTAGTGTTGCCGTTACATAGTCTAGGTATGGAGAATCGGTGCCCTTGCTTCCACTGGCTGTGAGCTGTACTACCGATGAGTTAGCCAGCTCCAAAATCAAATCAATGTCGTGGATCATCAAGTCCAGAACAACCGAGACGTCATTTGCTCGCTTAGAGTAAGGACTCATTCGGCGCGCTTCTAGGGCTAACACGTCCTCTGTCTTAAGGACATTGTGCAATTCCTTAAAAGCAGGGTTAAATCTCTCAATGTGACCCACCTGCAAAATGCAGTTTAAGTCAGCAGCTGCGTTCACGAGTGACTCCGCCTCAGCAATACTGGCAGCGATTGGCTTCTCAATCAGCACATGTACGCCGGCTTTTAGGCAGGTCATCCCAACTTCATGATGTAACTTAGTCGGCACAGCCACACAAACTGCATCTACGCACTCTAGGAGCTTCTTATACTCATCGAAATAGTGAATCTGATACTTACTGGCCGTTTCAATACCTAGCTCAGCATTGACATCAGAAACACCGACCAACTCCACATCCTTTAGTCGAGAAAGCACCCTAGCATGGTGTTGACCCATGTTACCAACGCCGATCACCCCAACCCTCACAGGCTCAGGGCGATTACGGCTATAAGGTTTGGTATCAATTGCAGATAAAAGTTGGCTTTGCACAGTCTCACACCTCTTAACAATGATTGGATGAGCGGATAAGCCGCAGACCTAAGCCTGCTAAAGCTAGAGCCAGCGACCAATATAGATGCTTTGAGCACACAACTAGCAGCCATAAAACTGGTGTTAAACCAGACGATGCGGCGTTACAGATAATCCGCAATTCTGCTGAGAATCGCCCATAGTGTAAACAGTACTATAGAAATCCTAATAAAGATGACAGACTATCGGTGGAGACCTGTGCCGATTCACAAGCTATCTGCCTGTCGCTTTTCTGAGGGTAGCAGGCATGCCTGACTGACCTAATCTCAAAGCTTTTCCCAGTCGACGAATCTGAATTTTCGTTAGCTTGGGCCCTTCTGCGGCCAAGACGGTTAGCTCAAGATCCTGATGCAGCAGCTGTTCGTTCACAGCCGGGATCTTTTGCATCTCGTAAATTACAAAACCGCCCAGCGTGAGATAGTCATCACTCGTCGGTAGCCTTAAAGACAACCGATCGTTCACTTCTTCTAAATCTGCTTGCGCCGGAAAAATAACCGTGTGGCTATCTTTGTAAACTATCTGAGTCTCTGAATCGACACCCCCTACATCTCCAATAATCTCAGCCGCTAAGTCTCGAAATGTAACGAGTCCCGCCGTTCCACCGTACTCATCAACCGCAATCACCATCTCCCTAGCGGAGCGCTGCATTTGCGTGCGCAATTCACTCAAAGGTAAAGACTCAGGAACAACCCGAGCAGGTGTTACCCAAGGAGCAATTAGGGTCTCAGGCTCAAGATCGCCTTCAGCCAATGCCTGCGCCAGATTGTTGAAGTAAATAATGCCTAGAATGTCATCGAGAGACTCACCCATGACTGGGTAGCGTGAGTGACCAGAGACAACAATCTCCTCTAGCAAATCTTGAAACGTTGCGCCTCCTGGTAGCGCGGCTATTAGCGTGCGCGGCACCATAATCTCTCCTACCGTGGCATCTCGAAACTCAAAGACGTTGTTGAGAATTTCTCTATCTTCATTCTCAAGATCTGGAATTTCCGTGGAGGTAGAAATCAATAGCCTTAGCTCTTCGGGGGTAACGCGTCCATAGTAGCTAGCACTGTTCACTTCAATACCCAAGATCGATAGCAGCAGCGCTGTCGACTGATTGAGCAACCACACGAATGGATTTAACAAGCGAGCAATTGTCAGACTTGAAGGACCTAAAATGCGCGCCAGGTACTCAGGATGGCTCAGCGCAACTGACTTAGGACACAGCTCACCCAGCACGATTTGTAGATAGGCCAGTAGCAAAAAAGCTACCGGCAACGATGCTGAATGAGATAAAAACTGGGCTACACCCGCTGAAACTGGCAAGCGCGCGAACCAGTGATGAATTAGCGCAGCCATTGTATGTTCGCCAATCCAGCCTAACGCCAGACTAGAAAGCGTAATGCCCAACTGCGTTGTAGACAGTAGGCTATTAATTTTGCGCTGAAGCTGCTGAACGGTTTTAGCCTGGACATCTCCAGCAGAGACCAGCTGATTAATTCGCGATCGCCTTACCGATACAATCGAGAACTCTACCGTGACAAAAAACGCATTCAGCAGAATCAAGAACACCACTGACAGTAGCCGTGTGGTTATCTCTGGCCAGGTTAGTGAAGATTGAGGCAGAAGCAATAAAGCTGTTTGCACGAGAACAGGTGAGTCAACCAATGAATTGAGAAAGCGTGATTCTCCATCAGAGAGAGCTTAACGTTCTAGTCAAAGCGTTCTAATCAAAGCGAATCAGTCGCTACCGTCAGTCATGCGGGCTTTCACATCATTGATAATTTTATCTTCATCTAGCAGTCTAAGGCCTGCGCTCTCATCACCGCTACGGTTGGCTGTGGCTGAATTAGAAGGTCGGGTTTCAGGCTGACGCACGCCTGTGAGCGCCTGTCTACCAATTGCGTAGCCCCAAGACGAGCTCACAATACCTGCGCCAAACATCATTGTGAGCAAAATGAGCGTGAAGGCAACAGTCGGATTAATTCTCATAGGAGGAGAGACAAAGGTAGTTGACAGAACTTTTTTTGATGCACGCGGCATTTTGGGAGTCTACCCGATCTTAAAGCTATTTAGCACAGTTGCTGTGACCTCAAGCCACGACACCGCAAACAACCTAGCCGAGGCAGATGAACACAACGAAACGTTGACCTTAATATTTTTAGTAATCTACACACAAATGTTGGCCAACGATAGTATATTAACCAAACAGCAACCAGGGTTGGCCGAGCGGATTAGGCAGCGAACTCATAATTCGCCTCAGGCAGGTTCAACTCCTGCACCCTGGATTTTTCTAACCTAACAAAACAGCCTGAGTAGAACGTTAGAGGCGTTTTGCTCAGGCTGTTTTATCTCGTCCAAAATTAGGCTGCTCTAACCTAACTACTTTACTTCAAGTGCTTTTAATTCAACTGATTAGCACAAAGAAACCTATCGACGGGGCAGTGGCTCAAAGTTGAGTTCACTACCCACCACACGGCTGTTGAATTGAGAGGTCGGCAGCAGCTGAACTGAAGTAGTGTAGGGGTTAGGCAAGTCAGGCACGCGGATAGTGGCCGTGTTTTGCGTCTGTAGCAGCCATAGCTCTTCTACAGTGCCGTGTAGCGCAGCAGAATCTCTGTGCATACGATGCTCTGGAAAGCCGCCCAAGCCAGTAAGTGCACCGATTTGGCCAAAGAAACCACGGTTTTGATAATAGTTGCCTGAACGTTGCTCCCCAATTCGCTCTACAGCTTCTGGAATGGTTTCTTGAGCCTGAGCAGCGGGCGCTACTAGCATAGCTATGGCCAGTGCACTTGCGATACACAAAAGGCTGCCAGCTGCCCTGTCTTGAATTTTAATAGCCATAACTTGAATAGCCATAGTGATAGGTTGTCCTCAAAAGAAAGGCATTACATATTTTCTCCAAGGGTACCCGCCTCCCAAACAATCCCTCTCAAACGGCCTTACTCAAACGGCCTTACCCAAACGGCCATAGATACCCGATACACTGTTCTAGCTTTCGACAACATCTATAAGCTATGTCTACTGTGTCAAATAACCTCTCTAGCAGTGAGCTACCGACCGCGCCTCTAGAGGCACTTCGCCTTGCCTTGCTAGATCTAATCTGTGAAGCTGCCTATCAAGAGGGCGACTTTACCCTATCTTCTGGGAAAAAGAGCGACTATTACATCAATGGAAAGCAGGTAACTCTACATGCACAAGGAGGACTGATGGTCGCCAGACTGCTGTTGGACAAGCTACCGTCAGGCACTATTGGCGTCGGCGGCCTCACGCTAGGCGCCGATCCAATGGTTAGCGCAGTGAGTGTCGCAGGAGCCTATGAAAATAAACCGGTTACTCCACTCATCATTCGCAAAGAAGCCAAGGGCCATGGGACACGCGCCTACATAGAAGGGCCAACACTCCCTGAAGGCAGCACCGTCGTCATCCTAGAAGACGTAGTAACCACCGGCGCATCAGCACTTAAAGCCGTAGAAAGGCTGCGTGATGCTGGATATGTGGTTAATGACATTTTGGCCCTCGTTGATCGCCAGCAGGGAGGCCGTGAACTCTACAACCAAGAAGGTCTAAACTTCCAACCACTCTTCACTATCGACGACATCAAAGCTCATTACAAAAGAGGATAGCGCTCTAGATATCGATGACTTAAAGCCAATAGCGATAGCAGAGCGCTCCTGCCGAGGCCGATGAGTGACAATCTTGGAGTTTGCTAGACAATCTTGGAGTTGCTACTCTTCGGCCTCGGCAGGAGCTTAGCCCATACGAATAGGCACTTTAGCCAGGTACTTTAGCGGTTTTCGTAGCGGTTTTTACAGTCGCTATCGACTCAACCAGGCTACGCACAACAGCCACCATAGCTAGCGGATCATTCAACTTGTGGACAGCGGACCCAACGCCAACGCCAGCCGCACCAGCTGCGATCGCCATTGGCGCAGTCACATCAGAAATGCCGGAAGCACAAAGCACTGGAACATTAACTGCACGGGAAATTGCATGGGCCGCAGCTAGCGTCGGTGAGGCCTTTTCAATCAGACCTAGAACACCGCTGTGCTGAGGTGAGCTGCTCGTTCCCCCTTCGGTTTGAATAATATCAGCGCCCGCTTCGACTAGGGCTTCTGCCAGTGTAACCTGCTCGTCTAACGCCAGAATGTGAGGAACCGTGACGGATAGAGTAACCTCTGGGAGAAGCGCGCGGGTTGCTTTTGTCAGCGTCAACACTTCAGCCGCTTCAAATATTCTTCCTTGAGTGTAGAAAGTGTCAAAGTTGCCAATTTCAATCAAATCAGCGCCTGCTTCTACCGCAGAGACAAACTGAGTCGGCTCAACCGCAGAGACACAAATGGGCAAATCAATGAGGCCGCGTACCAATCGCACGAGGTCGGCATCGGCGGCGATATCGACAAACGTAGCGCCCCCCTGCTCAGCAGCTTTTACGACATTAGCAACGCTGTGAGGGTTCAGGTTAGTCAAGCCACTGATGATTTTGAGTGCAGATGCATTGGCGATCGCAGCATGAAAACGATCCCATTGGAGATTGGAAATAGCCATAAGATTGGTTGATTGAGATAACTTTTACAGCAAACGTCTTTAGCAACTATCGGATGCATTCGTACGTTTGCAAGCTACTTTGCTAATCGCCCAAAAAGGCTTGAATGTTGTCTACAGCGCTAGCAAAGTAACCAAAGATTACGAAGAGTTTTATTTTGCCAGAGATCTGACCATACGCTGCGATTGCGTTACCAGATACTTTACACAAGCCAAGAGCCACAATGAACTTGTGCAACCTTGTGCAACTGAACTGTGCACACGACAAAACGACAAATATTCTGAAAGCACAGCGACCGATAGTGGTGTAGTATTAAAGACTGCAAATTAGGATAGTCATTTCCTGTTTGTCAACTCCCCTGTCTGTATTGCTCAGACGTCTGCTGAATTCAAAAGATTTATTCATTATGCCTAAGCTAAAAACACGCCGGGCAGCGGCTAAGCGATTTCGCCGCAGTGGAAGCGGCAAGATCATGCGCAGAAAAGCGTTCAAGAATCACTTACTAGAGCGTAAAAATCAGGATCGCAAGCGCAAGCTCGGAAAAATGACGACTGTTCATGAGACAGATGCGCCAAACGTAGAGCTAATGATGCCCTACCTCTAACGCTTTTTTGTCTGACGGTGCTTGCTCGAAGCGCGTATACGCAAGGATCTTCAGGCTTATTTTTTGATTTCAACCTACAGGAAAACTAGACCATGGCACGTGTTAAGCGCGGTAATGTAGCTCGCAAACGCCGCAAGAAAGTTCTTAAGCTTGCAAAAGGCTTCCGGGGTTCTCACTCCAAGCTATTCCGCACCGCTAATCAGCAGGTAATGAAAGCATTGCGGAATGCCTACCGAGATCGCCGTCGCAAGAAGCGAGATTTCAGACGTCTATGGATTGCTCGGATCAACGCAGCGGCTCGCCTAAACGGCACAACTTACAGCCGACTGATGGGCGATCTAAAGAAGGCAGATATTCAAATCAATCGCAAGATGCTGGCACAGCTCGCGGTATTAGCCCCTGAGAACTTTACGAAGGTGGTTGAGAAGGCCAGCAGTAAGTAAGGCTTGGGCCATGCTTCGTAAGCTAATGGCAATATTGAGTATGGGATTGGGGGCACAGTTGCTGTTGCCCCCTATTTTTGTAGTCCCTGTGTCTACAGATAATCTTCTAGGCCAGCCTATGCAGGCTGCGATCGCGGCGGAGCTATCGGACATTCGCGATCGCGGCTACATCATCGTCGGCATTAAAAATAATCGTCCGCCTCTCGGCTTTATTGATACTGACGGCAATCTTGCCGGCTTTGAGGTGGACATTGCGCGTCGCTTAGCCACCGATATTTTCGGGGATGAGAACGCCGTGCAGTTTGTACCTTTAAGCAATGTAGATAGATTGAATGCGGTACTAGACGAACGTGTGGATATTGCGATCGCTGCCATCACGCTCACCGAACCCCGCCGCCGGCTTGTTAACTTCAGCGATCCTTACTATCTCGATGGCACTGCTTTTCTCGTCAGAGCACCAGCAGAAGCACTTCCTCAGATAGCGGCGGCCGATCTTCCTGAACCCAATCGGTCTGAACAAAGACCTGAGCAGAGAGCCGTTGATATTCAAACATTGAATGACCTTCGCCTAGGCAAAGTCGCTGTCCTCAATCGGTCGAGCAGTATGGCACATGTCCGCTATATTCTGCCAGGAGCTCATATCGTAGGCGTTGACACTTACAGGGACGGTCAGACACTTCTCTCAAACGGAAGCGTCGATGCCTTTGCTTGTGATGCCTCTGTGCTGACAGGCTGGGCGCATCCACAAGACGCTCCGGTAGAACGGGTACTAGCAGACTACGAGCTTCTTCCCAACGTAATTTCTGCAGAGCCACTGGCCGTTGCGTTACCCAAGGGCACTCAGTACAACGATTTGCAGACCACTGTAAACCAGTCAATTAGACGCTGGTATGCAGAAGAATGGCTACAGGAGAGGGCTAAGTTTTGGGCACTGCCATCGGGCATTTTGTCCGACTTTTTAGATGCGGAGGGTGACCCTGGCGAAGGGCTAGATAGTGAGCCTGGCAGCGCGAGTGAATAAAGCTAACTGTCAGCCCACTCGTTAGGTGAAGTACTATAAAATGCCAACAGCGTAAAACAGTCACCGTATTAAAAAATAGAGGCTCAGTTAATAAGTCTCTGTCAGAAATTAGGCATGGAAAACGGCAATTATTTAGTTGTTTATTTAGGAATTTTGCTAGCGCTCCTTAGCGTGGCGACCTTTTTTGTCGTGCGGCAAGTATGGGTCACCCGGCGGATGGAATTGACCCTCTCAGAGCTGCAGACCAAACTGAGCAACGGCAAAGGTACGGCGCTTGAGTACTACGAACTAGGCAGCTTACTACTAGATAAAAAGCTGTACGCCCAGGCCGCGGTCTACCTCAAAAAAGCACTGAAAGAGTTGACTGAGGAAGAGGCAGAGAATGCCGTTCTAGTACACAACGCACTCGGCTATACTTACTTCGCACAAGACCAGCTAGATCTCGCTATTCGACAGTACAACGAAGCGCTGAAAATTCGCCCTGATTATGTCACCGCGCTCAACATATTGGGACACAGCTACGAGCGTAAGCAGCTGATGCCACAGGCGCTAGAAACCTACGAAAAATCCTTGGCAACAGAACCAGCGAATGAAACCGCGAAAAGACGAGCAGAGTCACTGCGGAAGCGAATGGCATAGTGAATGGTTCATAGGAGCGTTTATACATCGCGTTTATATGGAGCGTTCATTGAAACGCGGTTTCTGCTGAGCAAAGAGCACTGTAGAAAAAAGCACTGTAGAAAAAGGCACTGTAGAAAAAAGTACTGTGAAGCATGGCTAGCCTGCTAGATCCGGTTAGAGAGAGCTGGCTACGGTTAGTCGAGCGGCACCGAGCAATTGCCATCATTAGAGCGAACTCCTTGGCTCAAGGCATTGCGATGGCTAGCGCCGCTGCTGCTGGCGGGTTTCGCCTTTTAGAAGTTACCTGGACAAACAACGCCAGCCCCGGTGCCATGACTAAGCAGCTTAGCCAAGTCTTGCCGCACTGCATAATCGGCGCAGGTTCAGTGCTCACACCAGATGATTTGAAAGGTGCGATCGCCGCAAATGCTCAGTTTTGCTTCACCCCACATACAGACAACAAACTCCTGGCTATTGCAAAAGACCATAGCCTGCCGATGATTTCAGGAGCACTGACACCTACGGAAATCATGGTCGCCTGGAACGCAGGTGCCGCTAGCGTTAAGGTGTTCCCAATCTCTGCTTTGGGCAACGCGGCTTATATTCGCAGCTTAGTCAAGCCGCTAGGTCCCGTAAGACTGATTCCAACCGGCGGCGTGACCAGTGAAAGTGCTCCGGAGCTGATTGCAGCAGGTGCGATCGCAGTAGGCCTTTCCTCAGCTCTATTTCCAAAAGCAGAAGTCGAAAGAAGCGATTGGAGCGCTATCGAAGCGAGATCTCGATATCTGCTAACGCTGCTGTCAGACTAACAACCAGATTAACAACATCGTATTTGCCCAGCCAAGTAAATTAATACAGCCGGCAAAAGCCAGAGCGTAGGCTTAGCTGCCGAGTTTGAACGCTTCGACAAACAATCCGTAGATCATCCCTAGCTTGAACGCGTTGAGTGCTTCAGCCAAGGTAGAGCGCGATCGCACTGGGCCTAAGTCTATATTGGGATTCAAAGTAGGTGTCGCATCAGAGGGAACAACTGCTGAGCCTATCGTTACATCGTTTAGATTGCTGTTCTGCCTGCGATCGATTGACCGGCGCGGCGGCGCAAATCGATAATAAATCCAGCTGATGACTTCCACAAAAATTACCAGGATGGCTGAAATCGTGACGTCTAACTTAGCGGCCTGCCCTGCAGTCGCTGAAATAGCTGTCGCAAAGAAGTTGCCAAACAGCAAACTAATAACCAGTACTGAAAGCCGTCTCCAGGGATTAAACACCCACTGCCGAAACTGTAAGGTTGCCTGAGTAACCAGCGTATTTAATCGAGTCCTTTGCATCGGAAACCCCCTTGATTAGCATTCAGGATAACCCCGGTTTGCAGAAGCTGAAAATGCCTGAAGCCGTTGTCTGTATTAGCACTGACACCATTTCGTGAAGTGTCACAGCTTCGCTCACGGATGCCAATCGCCCAGCGCTACCCTTTAAATATAAACACGCATAACAGCACTAAATTGGCCAAAGGTTCAACTCATCCTATCAGTCAGCCCTGACTAGACGATTGCCAAGCAGTTAGCCTTTCCAGTCAGCCCTTCAAATCTGCACATAATTTTTTATCTCTCCCATCTCTCTAAAATCTCCCATCTCTCTAAAAGGGGTTCCATGAAACTTTCACCACTCTTTCTGCTCCCATTTTTGACGGTTCTCGCCATAGGGCCTGCGGCCAACGCTCAGGCCATTCGTACACCGTTGACAGAACCGCTCGAAATAACTGGACGTTCTGGAGGCAATGATCAGTCAGCCTGTGGAAATATCACCCGCAGCAACGGCCAGACAATTCGCGTTACCGAACCGTTCGCCTCGCTCAAATTTGAAGTCGAAAGCGAAGGAGATTACACACTACTCATTACCGGACCCAACGGCTTTAGAGAATGCGTGTTCGCGCACAACTACGACGGTGGTGTTATCCAGGCACCAGGCTTGCTAGACCAGGGACAATACCGAGTCTTTGTAGGCGATCGCAGCGGCGAAAGGCATCCCTACACGCTCTCTATCAGTCAATAAGCCATCCATCAGGTGAGATAGCTAGTAGCCAATCAATCGGGCGCTACCGCAGCCTGTTCGAGCGACGGTTCAAACAACGTGTTCAAGCAAAGTTTCAAGCTGGCATAGATAACCTCTCGACCCAAAAGACGCATGAACTGCGTCTTTTTTCTTGCCAAGATTACTCTAGATCAAGCGTCTGCTTCTGGCAGGCGCTGCACCTCTACATCAATCACTGTTGTAGACTCCTCACTGCTGCTTTCTACGCCAACTGCACTCGTTTGCACGTCAACGGCCTGTACATCTACCGCCTGTACGTCAATTGTTCCTTCGCTGGCTACCCGCTCAAAGCCTGCCTCACCTACTGTGACCTGAGTGCCACAGTTAGGGCAGGGCGTGTTGACTGTTTTCAGGCTAGTCAAAGGCTGATCGCAAACCGGACAGTTGCCCTGAACAAGGTTGCGCTTTATCCAAAACTGTAACCCAGCGAAAGCTATCACAGGTGCGAGGACCAAAAACAGAACCAGCGCAAAGATAGATTTTAGAACGCCTGTGATGCCAATAGCACCGATGATCCAAAAGGCGATCAGCAGAAATACCCAGCAGCCTAATCCAGGGAAACGAACTTGAAGCTGATTAAAATTTTGGTTCACTGTGGCATTCTCCCATGGGCTAGGCCCACCAATTAGGCCCGTAAGTCAGGCGCTTCAGTCAGGCGCTTCAGTTAGGCACTTTCTTTAGATGTTTTCTTCAGGCGCTGAGCAGTCTTCTCCTTTATGGTCGCTGAGAAACCCGCGGGAAGAAAGGCACTGATACGATTCTTATAGCCTAATACGCTTAGGAACGTAAGCTAGCACTAGACAGCTAGCACTGCTTACTAATCAGCTCATTCACTTTGGAGACTAAAGCAGGTGCACTGAACTTATCGAGTGTTTGCGATCGCAGCCACGTACCATCACAGCGAGCGTCTTCCCCACTGAGCGCTTCAATGCAAGCCGTTGCCACGGCCACCGGATCGCGGTGTGGCACCTGCCAACCCAGGCGTCCATCCTGAACCGGGTCCGCTGAACCGTCATCGTCTCCAGCAATCACCGGAACCCCACAGGCCATTGCTTCCAAATACACAATGCCAAACCCCTCTTTGGAGGGCATTACATACACATCAGCCAGCTGGTAGTGAGCCACTAGGGCTTCATCTGGAACAAACCCTGCAAAAATAACCCGCTCAGCAACGCCCAACTCTTCGGCCAGCTTGGCCAATCGGGGCTGATCGTCTCCTCGACCGATCACAACATATTTCACCGTCGGGAACGTCTGCGCAATCTCAGGCAGCGCTCTAATCGTAACGTCTACGCCCTTATAAATATCACCCGGCCAAAGCCTGGCCACTGTCATCAGCACCTTAGACGACTGTAGCTGATAGCGATCAATCAGATCGACCGGTTTGGGCCCAGGCGTAAAAATAGACCCATCGACAACACAGGGTAGCATTTCAAATTTATCGGGAGACACCTGATTCGCCGCGCAAGCTAAGTCTCGACTGTATCGACTAATCGTCCACACGCTATCCGCTGCGCGCAAGGCCCGCTTTTCAGTCTGTGGTAGCTCGTACCAGACTTCCTTGCCATAGGTCAGTACTGTGTAAGGAATTCCAAGTAGCTGGCAGCTCACTTTCACCAAGGTTGCCAAATTGATGTGGCCGCAAAAAACGTGATCGGGTCGATGAAAAAGAAGATTTACCAGCAGTGAGCAGCTAAGCCGCACCCGCTCTACCCACGGACGAGCACTTTTAAAGTAATGGTATTTGAGAGCGCCCGACTTCAAAGGATGCGCCATCTCGGGGTCGCGTAGGAGAAAAACGTCAGCGGTGGCCTGGTACTTGGGTGCGATTTTGTCATACGCCCCCAAAACATCTTGAATATAAGACTGTATACCGCCCTCGCAGCCGAACACTTCAATAAAAACGAACGTGTGCCGCATCAGGAAGCTGCTCCTGTCGGTGAAATTTTACCCGCTTCTAAGCGGCGCAGATCGCTGGTGACGAGGGTGTCAATCAATTTTTCGAAACTGACCTGCGGCTGCCACTTTAGATTCTCTTTTGCCTTGGTTGGATCGGCTACCAGCTGAAAGTGCTCGTCGGCTCTTACCAGCGTTGAATCCACTTCAACATACTTTTGCCAATCCAAATCGACACAGTCAAATGCTGCGGATACCAGATCTCGCACGGTATGCAACACGCCCGTACCAATTACATAGTCTTCGGCTTTGTCAGCCTGCAGCATTCGCCACATAGCCTCCACATGGTCACCGGCAAAGCCCCAGTCTCGCTTTGCATCCAGATTACCGATCGACATACGATCACGCATACCCAGTTTAATCGCCGCTGCGGCCAGAGAAATTTTTCGAGTCACAAACCGAGGCGGACGCCGAGGCGACTCATGGTTAAACAGAATGCCGCTACAGGCAAACAAACCATAGCGATCGCGGTGGTGAACCATCGTCCAGTGGGCGTGCAGCTTCGCAGCGCCATATGGATTTTTTGGCCGAAAAGGCGTCTGCGCAGTCTGCGGAGAAGAGAGCACCTCGCCAAAAATTTCAGAGGAGCTAGCCTGGTAAAATCTTGTACTCAAGCCCAGCTGCCGTGTAGCTTTCAATAGCCGAGTTGCAGTCCCTGTAATCAAATCTAGAGTGCCTAGCGGATCTTCCCAAGAAGCAGGCACGAAACTGGGAGCCGCTAAATTATAGATTTCTGTCGGTTGCAGGCTATACACAGCCTCGATCAACTCATCTGCACTGGTGAGAGCCACCGGACAAATATCTACCTGGTCAGCTAGCTCGTCTAGCTTAGAAACACTCCCCAGCCTTCCGGGTGGAACCAGCCCCACAACACGATAGCCCTTGTCTAACAGCAGTTTGCTGAGGTAGTAGCCGTCTTGCCCGGTGATACCGGTGATCAGCGCAGTTTTGGTCATGAAGTCTTTACAGTTTTGGGACGGTGGATGGGTAGCAGCGATCGGACTGGACTAAAAACCAAGCGCCTGATAGCCAGTGGCCTAATAACGATTCAGCCAAAACATACAGCAGAGACCGTTAAGAATCCATACGATACATCCGATCAACAAAACTGTTTTACATTCAAGCCGTTTTTGATATTTTTTTATGAGCCGCTGAACAGTTTTCGCTCAGCGGGGCTTTTCTAGCCGCCCCGATAGTCGAGTTTTTAACGATTCTAAGACAGTTTCTTTGAGGTGCGGCGCTGTGTGCGATCGCCTCTGGCCAATCTACAGATGTACGGTCATAAGTCACCTTGTCAGCCAAGCGACGCAGCAAAAACCAGCCATAGCCGCCTTCACGCAAGGAGCCGGGTTGAGGCTCACTCAAGCTGCTTGGATCAAAGGGTGCGCCCTGATCAAAAATGCAAATTTCGATCTGCTGTGGCTGCAGCACTAGCTCAATCTCGATTGGCGTATCAGCCGGTAAATCAGCATGGGCATGGCGAACTGCATTAGTAAACCCTTCAGCCAAAGCTAAATTTAGCTGATCGAACTGTTCGTTGACCCAAGGAGTTTTCTCCGATATCTCTAAAACTAGCGATCTAAACCACTTCTGTACAGCCGCCAGCTCTTCCAAATAGCTGCGTACTGTCAGATGCTCTCTTTCCAGCATGTTCCACTCAACACAGGTTCTACTGCCAAAACTTGAGAACCATCGATTCGCCCACTTTCTCAATCTATTACGTTGCTTATTGATGAGTAGCCCCCTTGATGCTCCAGTAGATGCTTTACCCTATACAACTCGTGATGGCCAATAAAATGCGCAGTAAATAGTCAGCAACCAGTACCATCCCAAATACTGTCACACACCACCGGCAATATCATACGGCATTGATGTATCGAATCTTACGATTAGCAATAATAGCTTTAGCTTTCATCGCTAAAGCAGCTTTTCAGAATCAAAATAGAAAATCAACAAAGTAAAATCGCCCGGATTCTAATGAATCCGGGCGATTTTACTTACATTGGACTTTACTTACATTGACAGATTGGCCAATACCAGGCTCAAGCAAAACGCCTCTAACCTCTCAAGCCTCTGGGAGCACGAGTCCCTTAGAAGAGACCGAGCGTCAAAGAAGTGTCAATGGGGAATGTAGCGCCAATACCGAGCCAGAGCGTTACAACCGTACCAAAGAGGAAAACAGCTGTCGCTACAGGGCGACGGAAAGGATTCTGGAACTTGTTAACGTTCTCGATGAACGGAACCAGAATCAGGCCCAAAGGAATAGCAGTCATTGCCGCGATTCCCAAGAGCTTGTTGGGCAGTACACGCAACATTTGGAAAGTGGGGTAGAGATACCATTCAGGCAGAATCTCTAAAGGAGTTGCGAAGGGGTTAGCAGGCTCACCGACCAAAGCAGGATCGAGCACAGCTAACGCCACACAGCAGGCAATCGTTCCCATAAATACAATGGGAAACACATAGAGAAGATCATTGGGCCAAGCGGGCACACCGTAGTAGTTGTGGCCCATGCCCTTCTTGAGCTTCTCTCTCAGCATTGGATCGCTGAGATCTGGCTTCTTGAGGATTGACATCGATTAACTTCCTAAAATAATGACACCGATAGCTGATTTACAGTGTAGCGGCCTCTGTTGCTCTAGGTAACCCCAATTAAGACGAGTCAACGTCAGTCAAAAGGTCTAAAGGTAAAGGCAACAGCAGCCACTACAGACTAAGTAAAAACCATCATTCGTTGAGTCAAGAGGGCTCCTTTCCTTACAAAGGACCAGAAATACCCTGCTTACGAATCATGAGGAAGTGCAGCAGCATAAAGACTGCGATAAACCAGGGCAACACAAACGTGTGCAGGCTGTAGAAGCGAGTCAACGTTGCTTGACCAACCCCTGCACCACCACGCATGAGTTCAACAATCGTACCGCCCACAACTGGGATAGCACCAGGGACACCGGATACAATGTTTACAGCCCAGTAGCCGACTTGGTCCCAGGGGAGAGAATAGCCAGTCACACCGAAAGAAACAGTAATAACAGCCAAGATAACACCAGTTACCCAGGTGAGCTCACGAGGCTTCTTGAAGCCGCCTGTGAGATAAACACGGAAAACGTGGAGAATCATCACTAGCACCATCATGCTGGCAGACCAGCGGTGAACGGAGCGAATGAGCCAACCGAAGTTAACGTCTGTCATGAGGTACTGAACAGAAGCAAAGGCATCCGTCACAGTTGGCTTGTAGTAGAACGTCATTGCAAATCCAGTCGCAAACTGAATGATGAAGCAAACGAGCGTAATACCACCAAGACAGTAGAAAATATTGACGTGGGGGGGAACGTACTTGCTGGAGATATCGTCGGCAAGTGCCTGAATCTCTAGCCGTTCATCGAACCACTGGTAGGTCTTTGAGTCGGTGACTTGCTTAGTAAACATGAAGCAAAAGGATTTATGTCTTAGGGTTGTATACCAATACTAAAAAATGTAACACAGCTACATCAGCCGAGGGCTGGTAGCTGAGAGAGCATCTTCAGTAAGTTTGATTGGCTTGCAGCTACAGGGAGAGAATCTGCACATTCTGTAGCGCCCTCATAGAGAGATGTTCAGAGCTTCAGAACGAACGAGCAATCTATTTTCTGCCAAACTTTAAGAAATACTGGATACTTCAGATACTTTACATAGGTTTACATTTTGGCCGTAAGAGTAGAGACAGTAAGAGTTCGACCGCATAGTAAGGATTCGACCGATCAGTCGGCTTAACGCAAGACATTTTGTACAGACGTTTTGTAGAAGCGGTATCTTGGGTTAGGGATGAATTTGAGTAGGAAAACTTGCACGATGCGAGTTTTAACAGGGTAAGAGCGATTACTGATGAAAGAGCGATCGCTAAAAATATTTGGTTGAGGATGTTTAAGAGGCCTGTGAGCAAGCGAATTTTTCGGCGAATTTTTCGGGTGGTAGCCGCCGCTGGGTTATCAGTTGCGCTGTGGCTAGGCGGAGTAGCCCCTATCGGTCAGCTGACTAGCTTTTCTGTGAGTAACATGCCCGCAGCGTTGGCGTTTACCAATCAGCAGCAGCTAGTGATGGAAGTATGGCGCATCGTTAACCGCAGCTACATAGATGAGACCTTCAATCACACTAACTGGTGGGCAACGCGTCAGCGCGTTTTGCGTAAGTCTTTACCAACCTGGAAAGAGACCTACGCAGAAATTCAGACCATGCTCTCGGCGCTAGAAGATCCCTACACACGCTTTTTGCCACCTCAGCAGTACCAAAGCCTGCAAACTAACACCAACGGTGAACTGATGGGAGTCGGTTTGCAAATTGCCAAGGACGAAGAAGGTAGTCCGCTACGAGTCATTGCACCGATTGAAGGATCGCCGGCCGAAGCTGCTGGGCTGCAGCCTCAAGATAAGATTTTAGAAATTAATGGCACACCGACCTCGACCTTAAGCTTGGACGAATCGGCAGCACGCATGCGAGGCGCAGTGGGTAGCCAGGTCACGTTGACTGTGGGTAGGGCAGAAGAACCCAGCTTTAGCGTCAATGTTGAGCGCGATCGCATCACACTTAATCCTGTCTCTTCAGATATTCGCCAAGAAGAGGGGTTACCCAATCTGGGGTACTTACGCCTGGGTCAATTCAATGGCAATGCGGCAGCAGAACTGAGATCTGCTCTACAAGCCTTAGAAGATAAAGGAGCCGACGCCTACATTCTGGACTTAAGAAATAATCCTGGTGGCCTGCTACAGGCAGGTATAGAAATTGCCAGAATGTGGCTGGATGAGGGCACAGTGGTATACACCGTGAATCGTCAGGGCGCACTCGGGAACTATGACGCCAATGGCAAAGCTATTACCAGCGATCCGCTGGTTGTACTGGTAAACGAAGGCACCGCCAGCGCTAGCGAAATTTTGGCAGGCGCTTTGCAAGACAACGGCCGCGCCCAGCTTGTGGGCGAAAAAACGTTTGGCAAAGGCCTGATTCAATCGCTATTTGACCTGCCAAACGGCTCAGGCTTAGCAGTTACCATTGCCAAGTACGAAACTCCTAATCACCGAGATATCAACAAACTCGGGATTGAGCCCGATCAGGTTGTGGAAAGTTCTATCGAGCGGCGTCAGCAGTTTGGGACAGCAGAGGACGAGCAGTACCAGGCAGCCGTCAAGCTCCTCGCACAGTCCATTCTCGCTCAGTCCATTTAGGACTACCATTTGGGAGCAACCATTTGGGAGCAATAGAGAAGGGAGCAGACCGCTACTAACAATTCAGCCGCTTCAGCACAGTCTATGGCCAAGCGTACCTATCACGATCCGCTCCATGGCGCGATTAGTTTGGAGAGCGACGATCCAGTTGAAGCGTTGTTGACAGCGCTGATTGACACAGCATCTTTTCAGCGTCTGCGGCGGATTCGCCAGCTAGGCCCGGCCAGCTTGACCTTTCATGGCGCGGAGATGTCGCGATTTACGCACTCGCTAGGGGTGATGGCAGTCGCCCGCAGAGCGTTTGATCGGCTGGCAAATTTGCACAAAGAGTTGCGATCGCACAGAGCGACTGTTCTCTGCGCCGCTTTGCTTCACGATGTTGGCCATGGTCCCTTTAGCCACACAGCTGAAGAGGTATTCGGCTCTGAGCACGAGTACTGGACGATGGCGATTATAGAACGCTCGCCCGATATTAGAGGATTGCTCGATCGTTTTGCGCCAGACCTATGGCAGCAGATAACCCAGGTATACAGACACGCGCATCCTGTTCCCTGCGTCTGGCAGCTGGTGTCTAGTCAGCTGGACTGCGATCGCATCGACTATCTCATGCGAGACAGCTACTTTACCGGCGCAGCCTACGGTCAGCTAGATCTCGATCGTATCGTCCTAGCGCTCAACTACGATCCGAAAAGTCGGCAGCTGATTGTAGAGCAAAAAGGCCTTGCAGCCATCGAGCACTATCTGGTTGTGCGCTCGTTCATGTACACCCAAATCTACAATCACTCCAAAAATCTATCGGCCACCTGGATACTAGAGCAGGCCTTTCGACGGGCCAGAGAACTCCTGAATCGCAATGAGCTCACCGCAGATGAAACCGTGACTGCATGGTTAAAAAAGACGCCTAAGGCCGATTCCAATGAACACCACGACCAGCTATCGCTAAAGCATTATTTGGAAGGAGATGACGTTGTTTTTACCTACCATTTGCAGCGTTGGCAGCATCATAATGACCCCACGCTAGCTGACTTCTGCAAACGTTTTCTCAATCGTAAGCTGCTTAAAGTTCAAGAAGTTACTTACGCGACCCCAGCTGAACAAGATAGTCTGCTGAGCAACGTCCAACAGCAGCTGTTTTTAGAAGGGGTCGATGCAACTCGTTACAGCGGCCTTCGCCATACCTGGAGCAAGGGCTACAGCGTCTATCAGCGGGGGATTAAAATCCAAACACGGCGAGGATTAATTGACATTAATGAGCTATCGCCACTTGTACAAACGTTAACCGAACCCGCTCAAAGAACCTGGCTGGTTTATCCTTACGAAGTTGAAGTGGGACTTTGTCCATTACCTGTCGTAGAAAACCTAGCAGCTGCTTGGGAAATTTAGGCGCTGTTAACCAATTAGCTCCAGTAACCAATTAGCTACAGTAACCAATTAGCTCCGGCAAATAATTCGCTAAAGAACCGGGGTGGCGCTAGCGAGCGCTGCCCAATCGAGACTTTGTAATTGAGCGTAGGCATCCGTAATCTTCTTTTCTCCACGCAAAAATCCGGTATTCGCCCCAGGACAAATAGTGCTAAGGGTTTCTGGACTAAAGTCGGTTAGCAGCTGCTGTGCATGTCGCAGCTGGCGCGGCCAGTGAAACGTCTTTGACAATCTGAGCGGACTGGGCGCACCGCCTTTGACTGGAAGCAAATGCCTGCCAGTAAACAGGACACCGCCGTATTGAGCGTGATATAAACAGGCCGAACCTGGCGAGTGACCCGCCGTCCAAAAGACGCGGCTGGTGGGAGAAATTGCGCGATCGCGATGAAATACGTCAGTGGTAACTGTCGGCAAAAGATAAGCTTCTTGCTCTTGAATTAGCACCTGGCAGCCAAACTCGCGCTGGAAATCTTTCACCTGCGCCATCCCACCTCGGTGGGTAATAAACAGCGTATGAATGCCGCCGCTCCTTTGAATAAAGGAGCGATTGACCTCATTGAAAGCGGGACAGTCGATCAGCACATTGACGCTTTGGCCATCAGCATCTTGATCCAAGAGGAGGTAAGCGCTGCCCCCTAGCGTTTCTCGGTTGGGAGCAAATGCAAAGATAGTCTCAAATACTGATCGAGGCTGTTTTGGAGCCTGTTTTGACTGGGTTGGGTCAGGGGATGAGTTTGGAATTGAACTGGCAGAAGAGGTGGGTGCAACCGACATCTGAAAAGAACCTACGAAAGAGCGAAGCTATAGAACGCTGAATTACAATAGCAATTACCCCGCTAGAATAGTGATTTGATTATCGTGGTTAAAGCGGCGACCTGCTGATTTTCTACTGCCTAGATCCACTGCCTTCAAATTCAATGCCTTAGTAATGCCTCAGCGGCAAAACAGTGTTCATGTCTCTCGTTTTATTTGCACTTTTTCTGGGTCTCGTAACGTACTGGGTAATCAGCCGTAGCGTCGCTAGAATGACCACGGTTTCGGTTTGGATTCTGTGGCTGATTATGATGCTGCCAATCTTAACCTTTACAGTATGGATGCTCGTGAGCGGAGAGCCGCCACCAACGCCTTTGCTATATGGTCTGATGATCCTGTGTTCGTTGATTTTGTATGGAACACTGACGACCTCTAGCCTTCGAGCCAAGCAAGCCGCCAAGGAAGATCAGGCGCAAGACGCGCGCTCGTTGGCAGATAAAACAGCTGAAAAAGCCGTCAATGAACCTGCCAAGAAAAAGCCGAAACCGATTACCCGAGAAGAAGAAACGCTGCTACAACGGTGTTTCCCCTGGTCGATTTATTATCTACAAAATATTGAATACTTGCCTCAGGCAATGATTTGCAAAGGCAAGCTAAAAAGTACACCCGCAGAAGCTTATCAAACGGTTCAAAGAAACGTTGAAAGTAAGTTTGGCGATCGCTTTTTAGTACTGTTTCAAGAGAGTCTAAACGGCACGCCTTTCTTTGCGTTAGTGCCCAACCCGCAGGCTAAGAATCTGGTCGTTCCTGACTCGGCCACGCCGGCCCAAGTAGCAAGGCTAAAAAAGCTCAATCAAAAAGTATCTGCTCGCCCCGTACTGGCACTGTGTTTGGTAGCGCTGACACTGCTGACGACAACCTACATCGGTGGCATACTGCTAGGTGATTTGCAAGACCCGACCGCCTGGCAAGCAGCCCTCAGCCGCGAGCCTGAGCTGCTAATACCTGGCTTGAGCTATGCGATATCGCTGATGCTTATTCTAGGCGTGCACGAAATGGGCCATTATCTGGCCACCCGCTATCACAAGCTAAAGGCCACGCTGCCCTACTTTATCCCAGTGCCTTTCTTTTTAGGGACGCTCGGCGCATTCATTCAAATGCGATCGCCGATGCCCAACCGCCGTGCCCTGTTTGATATAGGCATTGCAGGCCCGCTAGCGGGCCTAGCCGTCAGTCTACCGATTCTAGGATGGGGACTGGCCCACTCGACGATTGTGCCATTGCAAGAAGCCTCACAGCTGCTGAGCTTTGAGTCACTCGATCCGAGCCGCTCGATTATCCTGCTGTTATTGAGTAAGCTTGCGCTGGGTGATTCGCTACAGGCAACGAGTGCGCTGAGCCTGCATCCTTTGGCGGTCTCTGGTGGTTTGGGCCTGATCGTTACAGCCCTAAATTTGATGCCGGTGGGGCAATTGGATGGTGGGCACATTGTTCATGCGATGTACGGCCAGCGAACGGCGGTAATCGTAGGCCATGTTGCACGGATTTTGATGCTGCTACTGGCCTATGTATATCAGGAGTTCTTGCTGTGGGCATTTCTTCTCCTGTTTATTCCAGCAGCGGAGCCTGCCTTGAATGACGTCAGCGAACTCAACGGACCGCGGGATTTCTTGGGTCTATTTTCGCTGGTACTACTGGTGCTAATTATCTTGCCTGCGCCTTCCGCGTTGAGAGGACTGCTATTCTAAACGGACAACGATTGAGATCCGATCCAAGAGGCAATGGAGAATGAGCGACAATGTAGCCAACTGGCTAGCTGAAGTGCGATCGCTCCAGCAGCAGATTAAAGCGCTTCAGCAAGAACGTGAGCAGGCCTACAGCAGCGCTGACAACTGGCGAAAACTATACGAAGGCGAAGCCCAGCAAAGACGTCGAGATGCCGCTGAAAGTCGTCGCAAAATCGAGCAGCTTCAGCAGGCACTAGCCGCATTCGAGTCTAATGGATCGTCAGATGGGGCTAGGGACAGCAAATTGCCAACAGTCGAGGCTTCTGCATCCGGTGCGTCTGAAGTTGAGAGCAGTCAAACGCCTGCAACCCTTCAAGCCCAACTACTTGAGATAAAAAAGCGGTACGACCAGCTCAAAATACAGCTTCAAAACGAACAGCAGGCCCACGAACAAACTCGCGACAGCCTGACTGCGGCGCTTAGCGATACGGTCAATCTACTGACCAAAGAACGTACGGAAGCTCAGAAACCCAGCGCAAGCGATCGCTAGACACTCACTTGTCAAAAAATCACTCTTTCATTGACTCATTGAC
>CALDSK010000337.1 GCA_937911865.1 uncultured Synechococcus sp. | reverse complement strand
TTTCTCTTAGCCCATAGTTTCTCTTAGTACCTATTTTCTCTTAGCCCATATTTTTTGCTCACATCTTCTTAGTGCAACCTAATGACCAAAAAGAAATCGAGTTCTTCTGCTACTACAGATGTTAACGGTGCAGCGGCTGCTGTAAAGGCAGGTGGAAAAGGAAAGAAGTCTAAAAGCGAGAAGACTGGCCACAAGATTGGGCAGAAGACTGGCGAGAAGGATCGGGCTGAAAAAAAGGCTGAGAAAGCGGCCAAGAATCAGAAAGCGAAGAAAACGTCGAAGAAGAAAAAAGAAAAGAAAGCGCCGCTGAGTAAGAAACTCTACAAAAAAGAACTCAGACGTTTACAAATGGAGCTGGTGAAGCTTCAGTACTGGGTGAAAGAAAAGGGCTTAAAAGTTGTTGTTCTTTTTGAAGGCCGCGATGCGGCGGGCAAAGGCGGTGCGATTAAACGGATTTCTGAATGCTTGAATCCTCGCATTTGCCGAGTCGTTGCCTTGGGTACACCAACAGAAAAAGAAAAGGGCCAGTGGTATTTTCAGCGCTACGTCGCTCAGCTACCCTCTGCGGGTGAAATTACGCTGTTTGATCGCAGCTGGTACAACCGGGCTGGGGTTGAGCGCGTCATGGGCTTTTGTACGAATCAGGAATATGTTGAGTTTTTGCGCTCTTGCCCGGAGTTTGAGCATATGTTGCAGCGCTCTGGCATCGTGCTGGTAAAGTACTGGTTTTCGGTCAGTGATGATGAGCAGGAGAGACGGTTTCAAGACAGGCTGAATGACCCGATTAAGCGGTGGAAGCTCAGCCCGATGGACTTAGAGGCGCGGGCTAGATGGGTGGCGTATTCAAAGGCCAAAGACGACATGTTTGCTGCGACCGATACCATGCGATCGCCCTGGAACGTCGTGGAAGCTGACGAGAAAAAACGAGCGCGGCTAAACTGCATCAGCCATCTGCTGAATCAGATTGCCTATGAAGATCTGACCCCGCCGCCTCTAGCGCTTCCAAAACGACAGAAAAATATTGACTATGAGCGCCCACCGCTGAAGGACCAAAACTTTATTCCTGACAGGTACTGATCCTCTATCTCTAAAGTTTTTGTTGAGGCGTTTGCTATGGCTAAGCAGTTTGCGCAGATTAGTGAGCAGCACCGGTCTTTTATTGAGCAGCAGAAAATCTTTTTTGTCGGGACGGCGGCAGCGGCCGGGCGGGTCAATGTATCACCGAAGGGTATGGATGCTTTGCGAGTGCTCAGCCCGAACCGGGTGGTTTGGCTGAGTGTGACCGGCAGCGGCAACGAGAGCGCTGCTCATATTGCCGAGGTGAATCGGATGACAGTAATGTTTTGCGCATTTGAGAACGCGCCGACAATTTTGCGACTGTATGGCGGCGCCAATGTCGTTCATCCTCGCGACGATGATTGGGCAGAACTGATAGAACATTTTCCGCCGCTGCCAGGCACTCGGCAACTGTTCGACTTATCGGTAGATTTGGTGCAGACGTCTTGTGGTATGGGGGTGCCTTTGTATGATTACAAAGGAGATAGAGAAGCCCTAAACAAGTGGGCGGAAAGTAAAGGCCCGGAGGCGCTTGAAACTTATCAGCGAAAGAAAAATCAGGTGAGCATAGATGGACTGCCCACTCATCTGTTTGCTGAGTGATCGAATTGCTGAGTGATTGAACTTGCCTCGTGCTTTCGTCTTTTCTTGCTTGGCAGAATTTCTTACTTGGAAAAGTCTGTATCAAGAAATCGTGTCAAAAAAGAGATAGCACAAGGAAAGTTCGATCACAGGCGGATATGGCTACTGCCAGCTGTTTATATCAGCTACCTAATGGACTCTACCTAATAGACTCTACCTTGGTGTACTGACCCGTTAGTTTGCCTAGCTGCTGCACCAGCAAACTTAAGAACAGTCCGACATCGGTCACGACACCCGTCGATTCAACAGAGCCGCGATCGCTTAACTTAGTCACCACCGCCGGGTTGATATCCACGCACACCATCTTCACCCCAGCCGGTGTCATATTACCGACCCCAATGGAGTGAAGCATGGTTGAAAGCATCAGAATCATATCTGCACCCTCGATTAATCGGGCGTAGTCTGCCTGCGCTGCGATCAAATCCATTTTGGTATCCGGCAATGGGCCGTCATCTCGAATAGAGCCTGCGAGTGAAAAGGGCACGTTGTTTTTAACGCACTCGTACATCACGCCGCTGGTCAATTCTCCGGCCTCAACCGTTTTAGCAATGCTGCCATAGCGACGAACGGTATTGATCGCTTTGAGGTGATGGCGGTGACCGCCATGCACAGAGACGCCTCGCTTCATATCCATCCCCAGGGAGGTGCCCATCATGGACTGCTCAATGTCGTGAACTGCGATCGCATTGCCGCCCAGTAGCGCATGCACATAGCCCCCTTGAATGAGCTTTCTTAAGTGCTCACTGCCGCCGGTGTGAATAACAACTGGCCCTGCGGTGACAACAACTTTGCCGCCGCGATCGCGAATTTGCCGTAAGTCCCAGGCAATCTGTTCTACCACCAGCTCTACCCGGCGTTCGCTCGATACCCCAGCGCCCATAAAACTAAACTCTTCGCTGCTTTTCTTTTTCAGCGAGGTCGCTTTGCGAATCGTATGAATTCCTTGGGAGCCCACAACGACCTCTTCACCGACTTCTAAATCTCTGAGCAGCTTGCACCGGGCCGTGATGTTGCCGTTATCTCTGGTGACTGCGATCGCGCCATCCATTCTTTGCCCCTGAACCCGGAACCAGTGATCCCCAATCAAAACCTCCGTCGGATAAATAGTCGTCACATAAAAGTCGTCGGGTGCCACACCCGCTTGTACGACCGGCTCTAAGGTTGTAGAGGTTGACTCACGCGGTATGCTCACCGCCCCCAAATCGATCAGCTGGCCCATAATGTCGTCCATCACGGTGACATCAGGTGCGCTTACCTTGACATCGGCAACAGATTTATCATTACGCTGCTTGCCCAGCTCGAATTTGATCACCTGAAAGCTGCCGCCACCGCTGACAATCGTATCCAGCGTCTGGTTAACTAGGCCAGAGTCTAGTAAATGCCCTTCTAAATGGACCACTCGGCTTTGAATCGTAGAGGTCTGTGGGCTAGCCGCTCTGGGCTCCGTCATTTTTAGTGTCAGGCATTTGGCTGCGCCGCCTGCCTTTAAAAATTCGGTCAGCGGTGTTTCAACCACCTCAAACCCTTTCTCAGTTAACTTTTTCTGTAGGGTTTCACTTGCCTTATTCATCACAACCGTCCGGCCAATATTGACGGTGTTGCAGGCAAACACAATGGCATCAACTTCATCAATCGCAATTCGTTTGTCTTCGGGGACGCGCATTTCAATCAACCGATTGGAATAGTCGTCAAAAGCGCCTGGATAGTAGAGCAGGTAGCCGTCAGTGAGCGGGCAAAAGCAAGTATCCAAATGGTAGAAGCGGCTATCGACCAGCCGGAGGGAAATCACTTCCACATCCAGCCACTTGGACAAATAAGGGTGCGAATCTAGCTCTGAGCGAAAGCCGTAGCCTGCCCATAGCCAACCGCCTGCTCGATCAAACAAAGCATCGCCTGCGCCCTCAAACGGTAGGCTTTCTGGCAGCGTGTGTACCGTGTAGCCGTTGTCCTCAAACCACTTTTGAAAGAACGGCTCCTCGCCCTGACGTTCTGGGTGAAAGAACCGACTCAGCACGACCTGATCGGCCAGTAATAGGCCAGCATTCGCGGTAAAGACCATATCGGGCCATCCTTTTTGCGGGGTGACTAACTCCACGACGGCGTAGTCCTTTAAGACGCTATGGAGCTTCCCCCACTGCTCTTGAGCTAAATCCTGTGACGACCGATGAATATTTCCTTCCATCCAGGGGTTAATGACGTAGTCCACATCGTAGTGATGAGGTGGGCACATCAAAATCTTTGTTGCATCAGTCGCGACATCAGTCATAGTCATAATCCTCCAGTAGGGCACTCGCAAGTGAGGTTTAGTTTGTCTAGCTGGCCAAAAAAAGTTGTTATTTTGGCCAAACCTAAAGCCTACAGACAAAACTGTCCGCTCGCCTACTTATTTTCGATACGATTTTGCCGCTGGACTCACCGCACCAAATCGACTCAATTGATGAGTTTAATCAATGAATGCAATAAGGCCGTGCCTTGAAACATTTGACTGCAACAGAATAAAGAAAATATATAGGGTCTCTCGCCTAGTTTGGACAAACCTCGCTCTGGTAGTTGTCTGCTGGCAGCCAATAAGTGGGGAGCTGACGCTATTGTCAGAGAATCCTAACTATAGAGCCGTTTTGCGCAAAAACTGTGCTGTACAATACGGTTACGACTAAGCGATAACACGGACTTAGTCTGATATTTTTTAACAAATTAGGGAAGCTAACGCTGTTTCTGTGGGTTTCACTTTAGAGGCCACTGATAGAGCCTGCTGCTGATAAACAAAGATTTCTGACAAAAAGTCTTAAATAGACTAGTTGTTTCACTAATTGACTTCAGCTTTTATCGTTAAATTACTTGTTCAGAAAATTACTTGTTCAGAGAAATGGCTGTTGAACCTACTGACCTGAGTCCTGACCACGTTCACAACCTTTGATTTGTTGTCTGAGGAAGATTATTAAGAATCTCTTAAGATAGGCTTTCTAATCTGTTCAGTAATAAACGCAAATACTTGATGTGCTTACAAAAGACAGGGTTTGATTTTACGGAATGCAGCCCGTCTGCAACGCGTTATGTTTAAAGAGTGTCTTTGCTGAAGCGCGCTCGTCTGTCTAATACCAAATCCACGACTTGAGGACCTTTACCATGCTTCAAACACGCCAGCGATATTCCATTCAAGTGATCCGCGAAGAAGTTCAAGCGTTGGTCGCTAAAGGCGCGCTCAGCAAGAGGGTGCAGCTGTACACCCTCTCTAGATATTTTGATGAGCAAGATTGGAGAGAAATTGAACGACTACTAGAGCTAAATGACTACCTGTTGCGCGATTCAGTCTGCGATTTATTAGGGCAGGAGTCTTGGCTGAACGATTAGCCAGAAATCGCTCAAATCAACAGATGTCTTGAGGGTTATGTTCTTTGGGCTACAACATTTTTATCTGATTTTTTATCTGGTACGGAAAAAGGCTGTAGGCACACTGCGAGAAGGCAGTGCCTACAGCCTTTTTCTAATCATTTATGGTTGTAGCATAAGGGTTGTCGCTATTCGTGATGATGCGAGCTGTAGCAAATGCCTTGGTGCATTAGAATATTCGCTCGGAAGCGTTGCTTGTCCGCTCTAGGTTGCCGCTTCTCGTTAGTGTCTTAAGCAACGCTTCGAGAGCTGTCGGTGCAGTGTTCTATAGTACATTTCTCTGTAGTACATTTCTATTCGTTGACTTTAGCGAGCGGCTTGTTGTCGTTCGCTTGGTCAATCAGATAAAGCATTTCGTACGGGTTGTCTACTTTCTTTGAAGCGTTTCTTAGCTCCAACCCGATAACTTTGCCATCTTCGTCGTAATCCATGACGAGCCCTGGGGCAATTTGAGTGGTTTCTTCGACAATGGTTTGTTTAAAAGAGATCTGTAAGATGTCCTTATCTGAGTCATAAACTATTTTCATGGATTGTGCTCTGCAGGACTTTTTCTAAGTATGAAACCTAGTTAATTATAAAGACAAAGCGCCCTGAAATACGTCGTTATTGGCCTTAATGCGGCGTCGACGCAGCGCCAATGACCTGTACGCTGGGTATGTCTTTTACTGTTTTTCTGATATCTGTCCCGATATCTAAACGATACTGGATCTTCTATGGCTACTTCTGCTCAGGTGCCGCCAAATCAACCGCTGTCGCAGGCTACTGTACGACCTATTGGCGTCTATTTACTTTCTGGTCTGACGGCTAATCAGCAGCAGCTGTTGGCTGTTGATACAGTGCGAGGCTATCTGGTTGAGGTCTGTCCGCTGACGGATAGTACAACGATTCTGAACCCTCATACGGTAGAAGACTGGGTGGGCAGTTCAGGCCTGTCGGTTTGGCAAGATACGATTTGGTTTGTGCGCGATCAGCTGGTGTTTTGTTGTGATAGCCAGCATCTGTTGCCAGAGGTGTTTGCTCGGCTGCCCCACGATGCTAACGGAATTGCTGTTTGGGAAGAGCATGTGTATGTTTCCTGCCAAAAGTCAGGCTATATTCATGTGTTTGACCGTGAGACGGGTAAGTTGGTTCGCAAGGTGCGTCAGCCCGGTATAGGCCGAGAAAATTTGACGATAGAAGCGGGTGCGCTGTGGGTGTGTGATCGCGATGAGCAAACCTTATACAAACTCGATAAAGAGACCGGTGCAGTTCAGCTAAGTGCTTTAACCCCTTTTGCTTCGCCCACAGGGGTGACCTTTTTCGATGTTGCCGCGCATGAGGCTACTCAATCGCGGCTTTGCTACATTTCATATGCGTACGAAGAGCCCTATATTCGCGATGATCCCAACGCAGAGTCTCCCTATCAGCTGACGTTTCGCGATCGCACCTTCATCCATCCGTTCCACTTCTATCAGCCTCAAGATCAGCCCTACACGCTCTCCACGGGCTACTTGATCGAAATCTCTTACGTCGAAGAACTCTTACCTCTAGAAGCAGTCCCACTCAACAATGTTGAATGGCGGATTGCGCTGCCTTCGGATACTGTTCGTCAAAAAGTACGTAAAGTAGAAGCGATTGGTCATCCTTTTACAGAGGAAGAACAAGACGGACAGCGGATAGCTGTTTTTAAGCTAGATGCGCTAGCACCTAACCAGGCGGGGCTAATTGGCTGGAAAGCGACCGTAGAAATGTATGGGCTCAAATATTTTTTGACGCCTAGTGCGGTCGAAGATGCCTCCCCGCTGAGCGAAGAATTTCAAGCTAGATATCTTGTTGACGATGACGAACTCGCCATGGATACCGAGACGATTCGAGAGGCGGCAAGCGTCGCTGCGGGCAGCGAAACCAACGTCTTGCGAAAAATGCTTAAGATTCGCAACTATGTTTACGATCAGCTCTCTTACGGGATTCAACCTAAAATTGACACGCCAGATGTTGCCCTGTCTCGCGGTGTGGGGTCTTGTGGTGAATATGTCGGCGTGCTGTTAGCCCTCGCTCGGCTCAATGGCATTGCCTGCCGCACCATCGGTCGCTACAAGTGTCCGGCCACGCCCGAGCAGAAAAACCTGCCCCTAGAGCCTGACTTTAACCACGTGTGGCTAGAGTTTTATGTGCCCGGCGTAGGCTGGCTGCCGATGGAATCTAACGTAGACGATGTGGTTGACAATGGGCCTTATCCCACACGCTTTTTCATGGGGTTAGCCTGGTACCATACCGAGATTGGCAAAGGCGTTTCCTTTGAAAAAATGAAAGCCGACAACAAACCAGAACATCTCTCTTTGGGGGATTTGGCGATTAACCACGTCCGATTCACCATCCTCGAAGAACTCAATCCTAAATTATCTCATACGGCTTCTTTATGACCTCTCCTTACTCTTTGATTATTCACGGCGGTGCCGGTGCCTTAGAAGATCTGAAATACGAAGCAAGCGAAGCTGAATATAGAGCGAGCGTTTTAGATATATTAGAAGCAGGGCGCGATCGCCTGGAAAAGGGGGAAACCGCGCGAGATGTGGTTGAGTACTGTGTGACTCTACTAGAGAACAATCCACTGTACAACGCGGGTAAAGGATCTGTTCTCAACGCCAATGCGCAAGTAGAAATGGATGCGGCGATTATGAACGGTGTCGATATCAGCGCTGGCGCGGTGACCTGCGTAAAGAACATCAAGAATCCGATCTCACTAGCTCGTCAGGTGTTAGAGCAGGGTGATCACGTCATGCTAGCGGGTGACGGCGCTCTGGACTTTGCAAAATTTGCTCAGGTTGAGATATGCCCTGACGAATACTTCGTTGTGCCTCATAGAATTGCGCAGCTCAAAGAAGCGCAGGCTGCCGGGCGAATGATGCTAGATCATGAAAAGGTTGAAACTGCTGAGGCCAGAGACCAAGCGAAAGATCAAGAGAAAAATCAAGCCGACAATAGAGAGAAATTAGCAAGAGAGAAATTAGCAGAAAAACTAGGGACAGTGGGCGCTGCCTGCCGAGATATTCATGGGAATTTGGCCGCAGCTACATCGACAGGGGGGCTGGTGAATAAGCGCTGGGGCCGCGTGGGCGATACGCCTGTAGTGGGCGCGGGTGTCTTTGCGGATAACGAAACCTGCGCCGCTTCAGCCACCGGGTATGGAGAACAGTTTTTGCGAACGGTGTTTTGCAAAACTGTTTCTGACTTTGTTCTTTTCAAGGGGCTGAATGCTCAAGACGCAGCCTCAGCAGGAATTAAATATCTAGTGGATAAGGTCAACGGGGACGGTCTCGTTATTGTGTATGACCATGCTGGCCTGTGCGGCGCAGCGCAGTCAACATCGGTCCTAATTCACGGGTGGATTGAGCTAGGCGGTGAGGCCCAGTGTAAATTGGGCTGAAAATCGGCTGCATCCGTTCTTATTTCCATTCGTTCTTATTTCTATCCGTTCTTACTTCATGGTCTCTGACGCTTCCTAGTTTTACCAGGGCAGCTCTTCACCGTTGGAGTGCCAGAATGTGCCCGTGTTTTTTAGTGTTAGGGCATCGATCACTTTTAGCAGCCCGGTCACTGATTCTTCTGTTGAGATACCGCTGCTGTTGAAGTTGGTCATGCCAGTACTGACAAGCCCTGGATGCAGGATGGCAACGGCAATGCCCTCAGACTCAAGATCTTGTGAGAGAGATTTCCCGGCCATAGAAACGGCGACTTTTGACATGCGATAGCCGTAGGTCCCGCCTGAGGTATTGTCGGCAATAGAGCCCATGCGGCTGGTCATGATGGCGACTTTGATCGGCTGCGCTGTAGAGGCTTTGAGGTTGGACAGAAGGGCCTGGGTGAGCTTTAGAGGGGCGATCGCATTCACTTCAAACTGTTCTTTTATGCCCTCTACGTTCAAGTCTTCTAAATTCGACTGACGGTAGATGCCTGCATTGTTGATCAACACATCAATGGGTCTGTTATTGAGAGACTGTTGGAGAGCTGCGATCACACTATCATCGGAAATATCAACCCCTGTCTCTATCTGCACACCTAATGCTTCCAGCTCACTCGAACTTTGACGACAAACGGCAATGACGTCATCGCCCCTTTTGCTCAGCTGTTTGCAGTACTCATAGCCAATCCCTCGATTGGCTCCCGTGATTACATAAGTTGCCATAGTTTCTTCTTTTTCAGTTTCTTCTTCGCTATTCTCTGTCGCTGTTCTCTCTTTCGCTATTTTTTATTCTGCTGTTTGCAGCAGTAAATCGCTAACAGCTACGCCTTAACAATCGCAACCAGCTCTAGCTCGAACGTCAAATCTTGTCCTGCTAAAGGATGGTTCCCGTCTAGCGTAACGGTTTCACCTTTGATATCTGTGATAGTTACGGCCATGGCCTCTCCTCCAGGTGCCTGCATCTGTAGCCGCTGGCCAATCTCTAACTCAAAGTCTGCCGGAATGTTTTGCTTTTCAATATCTGCCACCATCTCCGCGTTGTATTCACCATAGGCTTCTGCTACAGGAATGGTTTTGGTAACAGAATCTCCTGGCTCTAGCCCGGTAACCGCTGCGTCAAATCCCGGAATAACCATGCCGGTTCCTAATGTAAATTCGAGTGGCTCTCTGTCTTTAGAAGAATCAAAGCCCTGGCCATTTTTGAGTGTGCCTGTGTAATGAACCTGCACTTTATCGCCTGATATTGCCTGAGCCATATTGAGTTAGCTGTCTACAAATAAACTTTTCTTACTCTATCGTTTGGTTGCCTTTCTGGAGCAAGGTTCATGACGCCTGGTTTGTGGCACGCAGTGATGCACGTTCAAACGGCAGGCAGCCGCTATCCATGTCACATAAAAAACATCAGGATGAGGGCAAAAACGATAACCAAATATGCCTTTAGACTATTGCGAATCTGCTGGTGAAACTAGCTGCAAGCGCCTCAACACTGTCAAAAACCTGTATTCTTTGATACACTGAAATAGCACATACTTTATCTGAGATGTGATTTCGCTGATTTCATCTGTTAGCGCTTTCGTCTGTTAGTGCATTTATCTTTATCCAATAGTCTCCTCCAATGCCTTCTTCTAATGCCTGTAGATTTGATGCGCACAGAGGATGCTTGCTTGTTTGGGTAGGTCAGCCAACAGATTAATTAACAGCTCGGATCAACAAATCGGCTAACTAGTCGAGTCAGCCAGTTAAATTAGCCAGTTAAATCAGCCAGTCGAGTGAGAACAGAACAAAAATGCCACCCCTTCTCACCTGAGCCGATAGTCAGCATATTGCACTCAACCCGCTCACTGTAATTGTTCTGTAAGAACAATTACAACTAACACTTACAGCAACGGCCGCCGAGTGCTCGGCGGTTTGCTCACGGCCCCCCTTTCTTAGCTCTTTGCAGGGCTCTACCCGTTCTTTGGTTAAAGCGTCAGCCTTGACCCAAAAGAATGTTTACGTTCAAATTTTATCTTCTCTACCTCTTACGTGTCTTATCGTCGTTCTCAACCCAGCGTTCTCTCTTTATGGTTTCGCTCTGCTTGCACAGTGGCTTTTATCGTGTTTATTTATCTTTTGCATCAGCAATCGTCACCACAGCCCAAATCAGAACTCCCTGAATCAACTGGGTTAATGTCCGATGCTGACGTTTTGCCTGATTTTCTGCTGATACACTACCGCCAATGAGTCCCTAATAGGACTACCGCCAATGAGTCCTACATAAAACCTGTAATCGCGTCTGCTGATAGAGAGCGCTGTTTAGCCCAAGTACTAGACTAAACCCATAGCGAAATGCCATACAAAATAGCCGTATGAAATGGCAGAACGCTATAGGATGCTAGCTAGGGAGCGCTCGCCCAATGATACTGCGATTAAAGCCGTGGCAAATCGCTGTGCTGATTGCACCGATTGCCATCATTGTTACCTTTGTGCTGCTTGCAGCGGGGCAGCAAATTCGCGCCTGGGGCCTGAATTGGATCTGGGCAGTTTTTATTTTTATGCTGCTGGGCTGGCGATGGCTGCTGGTGCGGTGGACCCGCCCGGCGATGTCACAGGCAGAAGCGCTGGTGTCCGAAGCGAATGCCGAGCTAGAGGCTCAGACGGCTGAGGCCGCTGCTGCTGCTGACGATGCGATAAATAGCGCTGCGGCTAAAGCGGGCGCTGCGGCCGATCTCGATACGCCAGCAAAAGTGGAAAGAGCGCTGACGCAACTACTGCAGGCTGCGCAAGACGACCCACCGATATGGGATGACTGGGCTACGTTCTGGCAGCGCTGTATGGCGCTGGTCACCGCAATTTCTAAAACCTATCACCCTGAAGTAAAGCGGCCCTTGCTTAACATTTATGTGCCGCAGGCCTACGGGCTGATCCGGGGCACTGTGGACGATACCGACCGCATGATGCAAAAGCTGTCGCCTGTGCTAAATCAGGTGTCGGTCGGTCAAATGGTAGAAGGCGTAGAGCTGTATCAAAAGCTAGAGCCCTCTGCTAAGAAGCTAATGAAGGCATTTAGCTGGGCGCAGTGGGCCTTGAACCCGGCGGCGGCGATCGCCCGTCAGGTCAGTGCCAAAAACATGAGCCAGGCCAATCAGCAGATCGTACTGAACTTGAGCAATCTTCTGCGTGAAACGGCGCTGCGTAACCTAGCCAAGCAGTCGATTGCGCTTTATGGCGGTGATGTCAGTACCGCTTTTGCTGAGCTACCGGCGGCTGAACCGGCGCTACCAAAGGCAAAGACCGAAACCCTGCGGGAAATTATCGACCGAGCTGAGCCAGTGGACGCTGTAACGCAGAAGCCGGTGAATATTTTGCTAGTAGGTCGTACGGGTGCGGGTAAAAGCAGCGTGATCAACACGCTGTTTCAAGCTGAGCGAGCGGCTGTAGATGTCCTGCCGAGCACAGACAAAATTCAGAGCTACTGCTGGCAGAGCCGCGATCAAACAGAATCGCTGACGCTGTGGGATACGCCGGGTTACGAGCAGGCGCTGCGCGAAGACCTGCGATCGCAGGTAATTGACTACGCGGCAGAAGCGGATGCTTTGCTGCTCGTAACCCCAGCGTTAGATCCGGCGCTGCAAATGGATGCGGACTTTTTACAGGAGATCAGATCAGAGCTCAGCGATTTGCCTGTAATTGCGGTGGTGAATAAGGTTGATAAGCTCAGACCTATTCGTGAGTGGAGCCCGCCGTACAACTGGCGCACGGGCGGTTGGCCCAAAGAACAATCGATTCGAGAAGCGATCGCCTACCGAGCAGAGTCTTTAGATGACTACTGCCAGCAGGTGCTGCCACTGGTGGCTCAGCACGAGGGTCGTAACGCCTGGGGCGACGATGTTTTAGCTGAGGCGCTAATTAATGCGATCGCTCCCGCTAAACAGCTGCGCCTAGCTCGCTTCCTTCGCAATCAGACAGCCCGTACTAACGCTGCGGCCAAAATTATTGATCGCTATACCTTCCAGATGACAACAACGGAAGGTGTGGCCAAGCTACTCAAGAGTCCGGTGCTCCAGTTTATCTCTACCATGACCACTGGAACGCCAGCGCTCGGCGCAGTGCTCATCGAAAAGATTCCCGTAGAAGAAGTCCCCGTCGTACTGGGCAAGCTGCAAATGGCCTACGAACTGTACTCACTGTTAGCAGAGGGCCGGACCAGCCGAGCTAACCCAAAATCGACTTTCGATTTGTTGACCCTGTGGCCTGTCTTGCTAAGAACCGACGAGCAACATTCAGCTGATAAGAGAGCCTGGGCGTTTGGTCACGCCCTGGTAGAGTACTGGACTCAAAATATGCCGATTGGCCAGCTAGAGCCCAGAATTGAGTTTTATCTTGAGAAAAGAGACCTGGCTAATTCATAACTGTCCACTTCTCGTTGCCAGTGGTCTGGGCGTGGTGATATGTTCTAACCCACTCGTTTTATGACGAAATGTGCGTGGGAAGCAACGGCCTTGTGTTCGCCTTCTACAGTCATCTTCCGTGGTCATCTAAAGCAGGTCACGCCTACGCTCTCATCGTCGGTCACATTGGTTTTTTAGCTGGGCTTTTAACTTAAAATGCTCTCACTTTTTTCTTTGCTCTCGCTGGTCAATACACTTCACCATCCTATTGTTCCAACGTCGGTATCTGCCGCGCCTCTGGTAGCCCAGTCTGACGTGGTGACTATTCCCCAAGAAGTGCGCTCTCTTCCCGGTGGGTTAGATGATGTGCCAGTTTTTAACAGCAATAGCCCAGAGATCATTAGCGGTGCTGGCATTTTGCTCTCGACCTTCCCCAGTCGAGGCAAGAGCGACCCAGGGGCGCACCTCAACTACAGGTTTGACGGTCGCTTTGATATCTTTTCTCACCATGTAGTGCGCGGGCAGGACGACCGCGATACGCGCACGATGTACAAAGCGATTCTGGTGCACAATCCAGGCGATCGCACCGTGACTCTCTCACTGCGTGACGGTGCTTCCTACCTCAGTCAAGAGTCTCCGTGGAACGAAATAGCATCGGGCTCTTCAAATCTGTATAGCAACAACTTTTCAGGGCCAGGCAGCCGAGTCATGAACGATGTGCTGCGCGGTCGCCGTCAGGCTGTGCTGCCTGCTCAGGTGTCTATTCCCCCAGGCGAAAGTCATTTACTGCTCAACGTCCCGATTCCCTTGCGTCGGTTAACGGTTGCTACCGATGGTAGCTTGCCGCCAGGTAGTGCAATTACGCCGCCGCCGGTGTCTGCTAGCTCGGGTGAAGGGCCTCGCCTCAACGGCCGCTCTACACTGATTCGGTTAAACAGCAGTGGTCCGGTCTATGTTGCTAGCCTGGCCATGCATGCGCCTCAAAGCAATGGCGGTGAACGTGTGCCTACGGTAGATGAGTGGAAACTGCTGCTCGCCCGTGGCAAGCTAGCGACACCTCGCGATCAGTCGCCTAGCCGTCCAGGTAGCAGCGACGCTACGTTTCGCTACGGCCGAGTCGCTGGTGTTGTTGAAGGCTCTCAGTGGCGGGCAACCCTGACCGATGGCCGTAGTTCTCAGCTGGCAATTCCTACCCCTGGAGAGCAAATTTCTTACGGGCTTAGCACGCTAGAGCGCAACACGTTAGGGACCGGTCAGATACAGAGCGCACCTATCGTTGCTCGCTATTCTGACACTGCCCATGTGGCCAACGGCAACTATGGAATTGAGTACAATCTTGACCTGCCGCTGTACAACGACACAGATAGTCCAAAAACAGTGTCGCTTTCTGTTCAAACGCCGCTGCAAAACGATAGCGACGACGACGCACTTCAATTTTATGCGTCGCCAGAACAGCGAGTGTTTTTCCGGGGTACGGTGCTGTTTTTGTACAAAGAGACAGATGGCCGCTCGCGTGCGGTCTATAAATATGTTGTTCAAAACAGTGGAGAACAGGGCGAATCGCTGTTAGATCTTACGCTAGCGCCCGGTGAGCAGCGCGACGTCAATGTTCAGTTTCTTTATCCGCCGGATGCTACGCCGCCACAGGTTTTGACGGTTGCCACTCAAGGTTGAATAACAGGCCTAATAAGGAGATTAATGATAGGCCAAAGCAGTGGGGTGGTTATATCCAGCGCTAGGGACGTAATCTAGGTTTTAGTGGGAGCGATATCATTGTTATTAGAGACATTGAGGTGAACTGTTGTGGATGACTACCAACCAGTAAGCTGCGCTCTTTCTGATAAGTTAGAGGCGATCGCAACGCTAAAGCGCACAGTCCAAATAACATATCGTACGGAATCAGGTGATGTTGTTGGGGCAACAGACACCATCGTTGATATCTATGCCGACAGCGGCGCAGACTATTGCAAGCTAGCCGATGGTACGATTATTCGCCTGGATCGACTGACGGCGATTCGTGCGGGTGAAGAAGAAATTCTATAGGTCGGGAAACACCTTTTGAACCGCAGGATGGACTAGCTGGTGGTCTTGGACGTTTAGAGCGATCGCCAGTCCCCTACCAATGGCATCCTCCTGCTTCAGCGCCGTTATTCCTTTTTCTGCTAGCCGCAGTACATACGGCAACGTACTGTTGTTGAGCGCCTGGGTTGCTGTCCAGGGCACCGCGCCTGGCATATTGGGTACGCCATAGTGAACAACGCCTAGCTCTGTATATACCGGCTCACTGTGAGAGGTCACTTTTAGCGTTTCAATACAGCCGCCCTGATCGACCGCGACATCAACAATTACCGATCCAGTGCGCATGGCCTTTACCATCTCACTGGTGACCAGCGTAGGTGCTTTACGGTTGGGCACTAATACAGCGCCCACAACTAAATCCGCTGCCGTCACAGCCGCCGTGATGTTAGGTGTGTTGCTATACAGCAAACTCACCCGCGAGCCAAAAAGAGTCTCTAGATAGGTTAGCCGGTCTACGTTGATATCGATAATCGTGACCTGTGCCCCTAGCCCAACGGCCATTTTTGCCGCTTCGGTTCCGACTACGCCGCCACCAATAATAGCCACTTTGCCTGCGGCGACACCTGGCATGCCTCCCAACAGCACGCCGCGTCCACCCTGCTGCTTTTCTAAAAAGCGAGCGCCAAACTGCACAGACAGGCGGCCAGCAATCACGCTCATCGGCATGAGCAATGGTAAGGTTCCGTCTTTTTCTACACTTTCATAGGCAATCGCCGTCACGCCGCTTTCTATCAGCCTTTCTGTTAGTGCTCTGCCTGCCGCTAAGTGTAAATAGGTAAACAGCAGCTGTCCAGATTGAATCAAATCGTACTCAGCAGGTAAGGGCTCTTTTACCTTGACCACCATTGCTTGCTGCCAGGGTGTCGCGGCATCCATGGCAATTCTTGCGCCTGCTTCTTTGTAGTCTTCGTCACTAAAGCCCGCGCCTTTTCCTGCCTGCGTTTCTACAACAACGGCATGGTTGCGATCGCACAGCTCCTTCACGCTTGCCGGGCTCAGGCCCACCCGGAACTCCTGATCCTTAATCTCTCTTGGAACACCGATATCCATATAACAACCTTAGCAATAAGAAAGACAGGACAAACCTCTTTTAGCGCCTGCGCTTCCCCTATTCTAAGCGGCTTTTCTCGGCTAGTGAGGGATACTAGGCTACCGTTTAGAAGAGACTTCAAAGGTCATCCTTCACCCATTAAAAAACTCTCTTCGATCCATAGATCGAAGAGAGTTTATAAATTCCAGATAAGCTACTTGCTATCGCCGCAGAAGGCGTTAGCTCAACAGCTAGCGAAAGCTGGTCAATGCTATCAATTCGCTGGCAGCTTGTTAGGAGGCAGCTTATTGGGCGCCTGCAACCAGTGAAGATAGCAAAGGTAAATTAGCTGAGAGGAAGAACGCGAAAATCGCGCCACCGATACCGCCAACTAGGAAGCTACCAGCAAACTCACTCCAGCCTTCGTCTGTGCTCAGCCCCTCAGGTGGGGTGTAGGGCAGCGTATTACGAGAGACTTCAGGGCTAACATTTGCGCCACTATACAGAGAGAGACAAATGGTCAAAATCAATACCAGCCCTATCGCTCCGATTAACCCTGCAACCGCAGGAACGTCAGAGTCTCTTAGGGGACCTAGCAAAGCAAAGGGGCCGTACAGCAAATAGCCGTGCGCCATGCCAACTTCCAATCCGCGACGCTGCGCGGAAAGGCCTTTGCGATAGGCCGGTAAATTACTCAGAAAGGCCTGGCTAAGCCCAGAAGAATTCAAAGGGGTCTCTAGATTGCCAATCTGAGGATTGCCCGCGTAGGGCTTAACAAATTTCGATGATGCTGTTGCCATATCTAATCAAAAGTTCTCCAAACTTACTCAACCTGATCTTTTCTTTTAGTACTGCGCTTCGACTACGGGTGTAGTAGCAAGTCAGGAAAGAACCGATTAAATTCAATCAAAATCCCAGCGGTGATTACCATCCAAACGGTGGCAATGACGGGGGCCGTTGAGAGATACTTCAATAGATTACTGCTCATGGATACTCCTCCTTGGAGTTCTAATCATAAAAGCTCGACCGGAGTCGAACCATCGGTCAAAGGTGGCAAATAAACGGGCTGCAGATAGATGTTGATCATCAGACGCACCCTGTGAAGGATCTGTTCACAAGGCGCTTTTTCTGTGGATGCCTTTCTATCGCTGTGATCGCTATTTCTGAATGAGCGATCCTAGCGAGGAGAGACCGTAATCTCTTCTTTCTTGGCAAACATTTCGCCTGAGGTCATTTCTTTCAGTGCCAGTAGTGGCCAAGCCGCAGCACCCAAAGAGCATTTGATAGCTAGCGGTACATCGATGACAATCTCTTTTTCTTCAGGAGACTTTTCGCTTCGAACAGCAATCACATAAGAACGACCGGCCCAGCCAATCCAACCGGTGATCAGCAAAAATAGGACGCTCGGAATCAAGAATTCGCCGGCATGGGCTAAATCGCCATCCACAATTAGGTGGGGAAGTCCTTCAGGACCACACAGAAGGCTGGTGTTAGCATAGAACTCGAATCGAGCTTTTGCGGACTCAGTAGTCGCAGCATCGGCACGCTTTTGGAAGGCGGCTGACTCGTTGCAGGGGGTCAGGCCTGCTACATTGTCACCTGCAATTCCTGCGGCTGCCGGAGAGGCAAACCCAAAGGAAAGACAGAGAACTAAAGCCAGAGCAAACAACCGTCGCATATAGGTTTCCTCTCTCATTACTAATGAAGCATAGGGATGTGCCAAAGATATGCAAAATACGCAGACACAGCCTAGCTTGTAGGCAATCATACTCCTCGCCTGCGAACCCCGTAAAGAAAGCACAGCAAGGCTTTACATCCCGATACAATTGTCAACACAATCTGTTATATCGCTCGTATGAATGCTTCATCTAACGTAATTTACCCAAATCATGCAAAAACAGCTGCCCCCACTGCCCTCGCAACTGTTTTAGCGGTAGAGACTAGCTGTGACGAGACGGCAGTGGCTATTGTGCGAGGACGTGAGGTGCTCAGCAGTATTGTGGCTTCTCAAATCGATATTCATCGACGCTACGGCGGTGTTGTGCCAGAGGTGGCCTCGCGTGAGCACGTGAGTGCGGTGGGCGAGGCAGTTACACAGGCAATGGCTGAGGCCGATCTGGGTTGGGCGGCGGTGGATGCGATCGCCGCGACCTGCGCACCGGGCCTAGTCGGTGCGCTGATGGTTGGGATTACGGCGGCTAAGACGCTAGCGATGGTGCACGATAAGCCGTTTCTAGGGGTGCATCATTTAGAAGGGCATGTCTATGCCTCCTACTTGAGCGATCCGCTTTTGCAACCGCCTTTTTTATGTTTGCTGGTATCAGGCGGCCACACCAGTTTTGTGCATGTGAAAGGGCCAGATAACGGACTAGGCAGCTATGAGATTTTGGGTAAAACTCGCGATGATGCGGCCGGTGAGGCCTTTGATAAAGTTGCCCGGCTGCTGGAGTTGGGCTATCCTGGCGGGCCGGTGATTGATCGACTCGCGCAATCTGGTAATGCAAAAGCGTATGCACTGCCAGAAGGGAAAATTTCGCTGCCGGGTGGCGGCTACCACCGATACGATGCTAGCTTTAGCGGCCTAAAGACGGCAGTACTGCGGCTGACGGATAAGTTGAAGGCGCAAGCAGATGATGGTGTGATTCCTGTTGCCGATGTGGCGGCGAGTTTTCAGCTAACGGTGGTGCGGGCGCTGGTAAAGCGGGTGCTGGCCTGTTTGGAGGACTATGGGTTGGATACGGTGGTAGTCGGCGGTGGGGTCGCTGCAAACAGTGAGCTGCGATCGCGCCTGCACGCTGCTGCTGAAGAAAATGGCTTCAAAGTGATGTTTCCGCCGATGGCTTACTGCACAGATAATGCGGCGATGATTGCCTGCGTGGCGGCAGAAAGGTTTGCGAGGGGACTGCGATCGCCCTTGACGCTGGGCGCTCAGTCGAAGCTATCAATTACAGATGTGGCTGAGCTTTACCAATGAGCCTTACCAATAGTTTGCTCAATACCAAATCAATACTAATAAGAGCTTTGCCAATACCGCCTGAGCGCTAGCGCCAGAGTTCAAAGAGCACTAGCGCTAAAGTTCAAAGAGCACTAGCGATAGAGTTTAAAGAGCACTAGCGATAGAGTTTAAAGAGCACTAGCGATAGAGTTCAAAAAGCGCTAGCGATAGTGTTTCAACGTTTCCAAGCTGTATGCTGGTCAGCCAATCACCTTACGGATAATCTTGGCGACGGCTGCGGATTGTTCAACCATCGCCATGTGACCGCAGTTCGGAATTTCGGAGACAGAGGCATTGCCTTTTTCGGCCTCTTTCCCAGGTTCTTTTTTGGTCTTTTCTTCGGTCTTTTCTTCGGCTTCTTTTTCGGCTTCTCTAAAATGCGGATGAAAGCTAGCCAGGTAGCGAACATAGCGCGGAGGCATGATGGTGTCTTCAGTCGCGGTAATAAAGTGAACCGGTTGGGTGATTTGACCAAGCACTTGTGGCAGCAGATGCACTTCTGCTTCGGTGGTCGTTTCTAGCAGTGCCCCTTCAGCGGCCTGGCGATCGGCCCTGATAAAGTCCAGCAAACGTTGTTTTCCCCACGCCAGCGCGAGCGGCTGCCTGACCATCGCGCGGGTAAAGAGCCTGGGTAGGAGCGGCATATTCTGTAGCCAGCTAGGCCGAAATTTCACCATTTGCTGACCCGCTGCGCGAAATTTTTCAAATTCTTTGGGTACGTAAATGCCGCCGCCTGCGTTGATACATACCACCCCAGTAATCTGTTCTGGAAACAAGTAGGCCGCCCACAGCGCAACGCTACCACCCAGAGAATGACCCAGTACCCATGCTTTGTTAATGCCTAACTGGTCTAGCAGGGCTCTTAAGTCCTGGGCGTAGGCCGCCAAACTATAAGCTGATGCTTTGTAGGCCTCCGTTTTATTACCGCAGGTTTCGGTCAGTGCGCGGTCAGCAGGAATTTTAATTTCTCTAGACAGCTCTTTGGCCAGCTCTTTGGACTGATTACCTGACTGGCCGTCTGATGGGGCGCCTTGATTCGTGGTCTTATTCGTTGACTCTCCAAATCCTCTGAGATCGTAGGTAAGGCATCGGTAGTCAGTCGATAGGGCTTCGACTAATGGCTGCCAATAGGTACGACTGAGCAGCCAGCCGTGAATGAAAACCAATGTAGGTGCGTCAGCTGCTTTACTTGCCTCTACTGAGAGTGTCTTTGATATCTCTTCGGATGAAGCAGCCTTCTGTGGGCGGTTGTCCGTGATGTCGTAGGCGTGAGCAACCCCTGCAATATTTACTGTCAGCATACTAAGTATGCTAGCGCTAATCGTGTGGGTTTGCTGGGTTGAGGCACTGTAAGGGCGACTAAAGAGAAGACTACTAGCAGCGGTCTAGCAATCGGTCCCGCACGCCTGCGGCAATTTTTTGGCCCAAATACTCAGGAATTACGCCCTCGTTCGGTCCTAGCAGGTAAAGAATAAGTCGAGTCCGCCCGCGCCACACCAGCAAATTGGCATTGACGACGAGCAAATCTTCTTGCCAGATGGTGTACATCACTTTATAAAACAGACCTGGTTGGTTGTCTGCTTCAATCAATAGTGCTGGCAGGTGAAAAACAGGATCAACATAGAATTCGGTTTCCACCTGGGCGAGACCTTCATCTAGGTTAAATTCGACATTGAGCATGTCTTCGACTTCAAATCGGCCTGCTAGTGCTTCGCGGACGGCTCTACGGACATTCTCAGTTGTTTTGGGCGTGAGCTCTTTGCCACCTCTAGACACGACGAGCTTGGCGAAAACCAGCATGGGCGGATAGATTTGACCATACAGACTGAGACTGTGGATAGTGAGACCGTAGGCGGCGAGGACGCCGAAAATATCGCTAAGTAGAAAAGATTGGTTGCGGTAGGCGAATTGCAGGGTGGTGCGATCGCCCTCTGAATACATTTCAATAACAGCTTTCTCAGTTCTAAAGAGCTGATAGGCCAGCCGCAAGTTTTGCAGCTGAATATCACTGCCCACAAACTGCTCGTAAAACTGAGGAAATGCTCGATTAAATCGCTTGAGCAATTCCACTGTTGAAGGGTCTAAACCGAGTGCCATAGTGGGCCGATGCTGCCAAAAGTTGAGGTTATATAGCTTTCGAAGCACTGCTTAAGACACTTACTAGAGGGTGAACCTAAAGGGTGAACCTCCTTAGCAAACAAGCAATGCTTTTGCGCAAATGTCCTAACGCATCAGGACGTTTGCTACAAATCGCGAATGCATCGTGCCTTTCGCGAGCGACTTTGCCTGGTGCTACATAGGCCTTGAGCCAGTGTGCTGCGCCTTAGCAAAGTAACTAATGTTGCTATAGTTTGCCCGGATCGCGGTTGATTCGTTAGGTTTTACAAGGTTACTTTGATATATTTGCCTTGCGCTGTATTCGTTTGCTACCGCAGCCGCTTGGCACATGGTTCTCCTCTCGCAATGCTTAAAAGAAGCCTGCTATAAGTGAGCTTCCAGGCGATATACTGCTAGTACCGTTTTGTTCTCCACGATAAAAGTTACTAACTTCTTTGCCTGCATGGGTTTTTGGAAAAGCTTGTTCACCACTTCTGACGCTGCTTCCTCCCAGACAGCAAGCACCGGTGGATACATTGCAGAGGCTAAAGGCGTAGATGAAAACGCTCGTATATTTTTCAGCACGGACCGCACGATCGATCTCTACGAGTTAGAAGAGCTCTGCGACGCGGTTGGCTGGTCTCGTCGGCCTATTCGCAAAGTGCGCAAAGCCATTCAAAATAGCTTCCTGGTCATCACGATGTGGGAGCAAAAGGGAAACCGCAGACGGCTGATCGGATTCTCCCGGGCGACCTCTGATCACGCGTTTAACGCCACGATTTGGGACGTTGTGGTTCATCCTGACTCTCAAGGTAAGGGCTTGGGCCGAGCGCTGATGAATCAGCTGATCAAAAAGCTGCGCAGTGAAGACATCAGCAACGTTACTCTATTTGCCGATCCAGACGTGGTGAACTTTTACAAGCAGCTAGGCTTTATGCCTGATCCTGAAGGCATCAAAGGAATGTTTTGGTATCCGGATTAGGTGATCTGCTCAAAAGCTAATTCGTTTGAACGGAAGAAGCATGTTTTCAGGTCAAATCGAGTTCGACCCGGTTCATAAGTGTGAAAGCGTGTCTGAAGGCGTGTCTGAAGGTTTAACTCACGCTAACTTGACCTGCTGTATCAACCAGCATCTGAGTATACGTTCTCTAACATTAAAAGATACCGACGCGCTTTTCTCCTTAACTGACGCTAACCGCAGCTACTTGAGGCAATGGCTGCCCTGGCTGGATTCAAACCTCAGCTTAGAAGACACTCGCGCCTTCATTGAAAGAGGCCTTGAGCACGCTCGATTAGGTCAAGAATTTGTCTCGGCTATTTGCTACGACCGAGCAATTGTGGGTCTTGTCGGGCTCCACGACATCCGCTGGCACAATCGCTCCAGTAGCCTTGGCTATTGGCTATCTGCTACTTACCAGGGGAGAGGCCTCATGACTCGCGCCTGCCAGTCCATCATTGATTACGGTTTTGCGACGCTCAATCTTAATCGCATAGATATTTGCTGCGCCGTCGATAATTATCGGAGTGAGGCCGTCGCCAAACGATTAGGACTAACCTATGAAGGCACGCTGAGAGAGGCAGAGTGGCTGTATGACCATTTTGTAGATTGGAAAGTGCACTCAATACTTTTTTGTGAATGGAAAGCCCGTCTGAAATAGCGTTAATGTTGATGTCGATATCATAGCGCCGACCTCATTGTGTCATTTGCTGAGCCTGTTGAATCCAGGTCGCTACCTGTCCTGTGTCAGGTGCCAAATCAGCACGGTTCAACAGCTGTACCTGTAGCCGCCGCAGCAAAGGGTGGAGTCTTTGCACCGTCATTCCTGCTAACTGCTGCGGGGTGCTAACGCCTGCGTGCAGCAGCAGGCCGCAATACTGACAGCCTACGCCAGGAATTCTGGCCAGGTTTGCCAGAGCAGTCCACTTATTGATGTACTTGATATTGGTGTTGAGCTGTTTAGAAAGCTGCTGACGCTGGCTTAAGGTGTTGCCCTGACGTAATAAATCAAAGGTTGTTGTGATATCACAGTCATTGAGCGCCTGTATTTGCGTATCGCTCAACCCCGGTAGAGATTGAATCGGGTGATTAGTCGATGGGGTTGCAATCATGTGCTGGTACTTATGGACATGCAATCATTGTCTATGAGTCACTGTCTATGGAAGATAAGGAAGTCGGCCAGTAAGCCGTTAATCAAAAGATATTGATGGGAAAGTTATAGCAATAAACAGTATTAACCAGTCCTCTCTAGCATCTGGCTCTTTAGTGTCTGGCTCTTTAGCGTCTGGCTCTTTAGCGTCTGGCCTTTTAGCTTTTATTCATTGAGCTGCTGGTGAACTGCTGATTGATCTGACTCTATTGAGTGATAGTCAGCCTTTTATGGTCAGTCTTTTAATTGATGCTTTTTTAAGAGCTTGAATAAAAATTTCAGCAACCCATGTTACTATGGGGGCCGGGATGTAGCGCAGCTTGGTAGCGCGCCTGCTTTGGGAGCAGGATGTCGCAGGTTCGAATCCTGTCATCCCGATCGCTGCTGTTCGGCACTCCTAAAGTGAGTACGAGCAGTTTTTTAATGTTTCGCTTTATCATTCAATCAGACGTTTCCTGCCTTTTTGAAAGTTCTCAGTTAAGGCTTTAAATCAAAGTTCTCGGTAAAATTACTGAGAACTTTTAGACAGGCTGGTCAATTTATTAATCGTCCACCGTGGGTTGAGTGAATTAAAGGCACTCACCCATGATGGTTGAGATTGTTTACAATTACCTACTGCCAATCATCGGAGGATCTATGAAATCTTTTATTCGCCGCGCCTTGGCGTTAGGTGCTATCGGCTCTAGCCTGCTGGGCACTACGCTGATAGCGCCCAACGCTGCTTTAGCCCTCACGCAGGAGCAAGTGGCTGAAAAGCTTTCCAGTGTTCCTGTATTTGTGTTGGGCAATGAAAGTGGCCTAATTTTAATTTCTAGTGCTGAAGACGGTCAGGCTGAGGAGCCGAGTCTTTATGTCTTTATGACAGAGCAAGATGCTGAGACCTTTTTAAGCCGAGCCAACGAAGCCAATCCAGAGTTTGCGCCCAACGCACAGGTCGGTTTGACCAATTTGGAGAGGCTGTACGAAGAGACACAGACTGAGGGAGACTTGCAGCTTATTTATGTGCCTGAACAGGATGAAGCCTCTGAGGCGGCTGCTTTAGGAACAGGCTACCAGGGTGGGGTGCCTTTGTTCTTCGCTCGATTAGAAGATGGTTCACTGGCCCCCTTGCAGCAAAACAATGGCGAAACCGTATTTCCCATGTTCTTCTCTCACGATGACTTGGAGGCGCTTTTGGCTGATCTAGGTGAGAGCAATCCTGAAGCTAGAGCTGCAATTAGTGTGGGCGTGCTGCCTTTAGAAGCCATGCTAGTTGAGATGGAGACCAGCGAAGATGAGGCGCTCAACCAGATTCGTCTATTGCCAGATTCTGAGACTATTAACTCTATTCAGCAAAGTGCTCCTCAGCCCCCTGCGCCTGAAGGCGAGTAAATAGAGCGATATTTGCCTTCGACCGACGGGAGCAACTCAGATAAAAGACCGGAGACAAAAGTCCAGCGATAAAATCCTAGAAAGATACATGAAAAGCCGACTCGTGCAGTGTTTTGCGCAGAGTCGGCTTTAGTGTTTGGCTAGCTGATCACTTTTGCTTAAGTAGCCTCGACAGAGGCGATATGACCTAACAAGCGTCTTTACTGCCAAAAACCACACCAACGGTCTTTAGGATAATCACGATGTCTGACAAGATGGACCACTGGGCCTGATAGTCTAAGTCCATTTTGACGATCTCTTCAAAGTCCTTGATGCTGGAGCGGCCGCTAGTCTGCCATTTACCGGTAATGCCAGGCTTCACGGCAAGGCGCTTCCAGTGGTGAGGCTCATATTCAGCGACTTCACTCAGTACGGGCGGACGTGTGCCAACCAGGCTCATATCACCTTTTAGAACGTTCCAGAACTGAGGTAGCTCGTCCAAGCTAGTACGGCGTAAGAACTTACCAATAGGCGTGATGCGAGGGTCATCTTCGTTCTTAAAGATGAGGCCGCTGGCTTCGTTTTCTATTGTGTGCTTGAGCGAGTCGGCATTGGGGACCATGGAGCGAAATTTCCAAATGCGAAATTCGCGGCCCCGGTAGCCGTAACGAGTCTGACAGAAAAAGAGTGGGCCCCCGTCTTTTTTGATGGCGATCGCAATAGGAACGAGCACTAGTGCGACAATCCCAAGCCCAACTAGCGCGCCAACAATATCAATGACTCGCTTAACGACACTGGTTGCTGCAGGCAGCGGCTCGCCCCAGGCAAACGTTTTGGCAGTAAGCGCAACCACTCGCGATGATTCGCTCACTGGATTGTCTGCTTTTGAACGCGTCAAGACAGCATTTTGGCGCTTCAGAGGGAGGGTAACCATGATTAAACGTTCTTTAAGTGATCGATTTAAAGGCCTTAGCGCGCTCGTTAAGGTTAAGGCCATCATATGAACACTCAAATTATTCTCGGTGGTTTCCGGGAGCCGCTTCTCAGAATCTTTTGATTATTCGTTTGCCGTATGAAGTTAACAAAGTTGAGGAACAAGAAATCCTGATGTCTGGGTAGCAATCGATACGTGATTTTCCCTAGCCTACGGACTTAACGGCTGATTGCTGCTACGAATTTCTGCTGATTGCTAACGAATAGCGAGCAAGCAATCGTAAAGCCGATGAGATAAATCAAGCTTGCTTGTCTTAGGTACTTTTACGGATTGCGCTGCTGTGTGTTCACGAGCCGCGAGCAAAATCGTGGCTTCGTTGGTCAGGCTACCAAAGCCGCTGTCGGGTTTGTCGATGGGGTTTGCCACAATGGCGTCAAGCTGCTTGCGCTGAAGTTTGCTGAGCGCGGGAGAGATGATGTCGCCAGTTTGTGCGGCGAAGCCGACAATGAGCTGCTGGTTGGTCTTTTGCGCAGATAGCTGGGATACGATGTCGGGTACAAACTCTAAAGTTAGCTGCGTTGGTAGTTCTTTTTTGGGTAGTTTGGCGATCGCAGTTTGACCAGGGCGAACGTCAGCGACGGCGGCAGCCATAATGACCCAGCTGGCCTGTGGTAGCTGAGCGAGCATGGCCTGCTCCATCTGTGCGGCGGTGGTGACACCAATGCGAGCAGCTTCTGTGGGAATTGTTGCGGCGATGTCGGCTGTGAGCGGGCCGTGAACTAGTGTGACAGCTGCACCGCGATCGCACGCTGCTTGCGCCAGCGCAATGCCCATCCGCCCGGTAGCTGGGTTGCCGATAAATCTAACCGGATCGATGAACTCTCGGGTACTACCAGTGCTAATTAGAAGGTGTTTGCTTTGCAGATCTCGCTTGCCCTGGGTATGGAGCAGTGAATAGAGCTTAGAGACAATTTCGGCGGGTTCGGCCATGCGTCCGGTGCCGACGCGATCGCAGGCTAGTCTCCCCGCGCTAGGCCCAACGCTGTGAAATCTTGATGTTGTCTCCAGTGAGGTCGTCAGCTCTGGCGCTTCAGACAGCTTTGGAAACAGCTGCTGCCAGTTTTGCTGTACGCTTGCCTGCTGCCACATGTCTGTATTCATCGCAGGTGCTACTAGCACCGGGCAGGTGGAAGCTAAGACGGTGTTGGTCAGCAAATTGTCCGCCAGTCCATGGGCGAGCTTGCCCAGAGTGTTGGCGCTTAAAGGGGCGATCGCAAAGACATCTGCCCACTCGCCCAGCTCTATATGCAACGGTCTAGGCTGCTGCGCCGACCAAAAATCATCATCCGTATAGACCTGATGACGAGAGAGTGCTGCAAATGTCAGCGCTGAGACAAAGCTTTGTGCCTGCTGGGTCATTAATACGCGAACCTCTACACCAGCTTTCGCTAGCGTAGAGGTCACTTCACAGACTTTGTAGGCCGCGATGCCGCCTGTGACACCGATTAGAACCTTCACGTTAGAATTTTTGGGCCTTCGTTACGACTCATCAAACGCTTCTAAATCGAGTAGATGCATGTAAGGTTCTACCAGTTCAGAACGTTGAAAGGCGACTGCTCTTAGCCGATGCCAGTCTTTTAGCCCGGCGAAAGGCGTATCGTATTCGTCTTGCTCTAATCGCTGGGCGAGTTCGGCCACATCCTCTGGCGTCATGGCTGCAATGTCTTGAGTCGAAATATGAGTCGTCTCAGATACGGGTGCTGAGTTCGCCTCCAAGTTTGCCTCCAAGTTTGTAGTCATGTCGGATTGGCGCGGTTCGGCTGATTGCATCATGGCTCATTCCCCAGCTGGTGTGACAATTTTGAGCTGTTTATAGTTTAAGCGCTGTGATTAGCCGCTTTGTATAGTTGCTGTACTAAACGTTAAAGACCTAAACAAATCACAATGTACAGCAATTGCAGAAGATCGCACGACGACGAAAATATTCAACACAAAGAAAGTGAAACGATTAGCGCTTTTGGCAAAACGCACTGGCTACTTTCAAGGCCTCCAAAGAGACTTCATGGCCCATATCAAATTCGTGATACTCCACGCTGAGACCCTGCTCTTCTATCTGAGTTTTTGTATCGAGCGCTCTGCTCAGCGGCACAACCGGGTCTTGTCTGCCGTGGAGCAGCAGCACCGGGCGAGGTGTAATGCAAGACTCGATTGGCGCATGACTGTAGCTGCTGAGTACTAGCATCGCGGCCAACGGTAATGTTGGCCCTACATCTAGCGTCATTGCACCCCCTTGCGAAAACCCACCCATAATCGTTTTTTCGAGTGGAATGCCCGTTTTTTCAGGGAGTGATCGCATCCAACTCATCAAGCGCTGTCGGCTTTCTTGTAGATCTGCCTGAGCGTTGAAATCGTGAGGACTGCAAAAATCATAGTTAGCTGGAAAGCTGTACCAGGCCCTGCCACCTGGCACCATCGGGTGCTCAAACGGTGCATCTGGGAGCAGTGCTTGCGTAGGCGCGCTGATCATATTGATAGCTTCTATTAACCCGGCGACATCTTGCGCGTTAGCGCCCCAGCCGTGGAGCAGTACAATTAATCCTTCCCCTGCGCCGTCTGGCGTAAGGGCGATCGCATTGAGCATAGTGCTGTTGGACGTATCGCTATTAGAGGTATCGCTGGTAGACATAAGGCGTGATGCGAAAGATGAAAATGAGCCGGTCAAGGTCATCATATTACGCTGATTGGAGATCTAGAGGCAGCGGTTAACTCTCAATTCTCCTGTACGCTTTAAAGCTGTTCTTTTACTACGTTTACTGAATCCTATGTCTCGTCTCGCCCTGTTGAGTGTTTCAGATAAAACTGGTTTGGTTGAGCTGGCCAGCTCACTCCATCAAGACCTCGATTTTGAAATTGTCAGCAGTGGCGGTACGGCCAAAGCCATTGCCGATGCAGGTATTCCGGTGACCAAGGTGTCTGACTACACGGGGTCTCCAGAAATTTTGGGCGGTCGGGTAAAGACGCTGCATCCTAAGGTTCATGGCGGTATCCTGGCCCGGCCAGATCAGGCCTCTGATGAAAAAGACCTGACAGATAATGGCATTCGCCCCTTCGATTTGGTGGTAGTGAACCTATATCCGTTTGAGCAGACGATTGCCCAGCTAAACGTGAGCCTGGCTGAGGCGATCGAGAAAATTGACATCGGTGGTCCAACGATGATTCGAGCGGCAGCCAAGAATCACCAGTATTTGACCGTGCTTTGCGATCCAGCGCAGTATGCCGACTATATTGCAACTGCCAAAGAAAATGATGGCATTCCGCCCCTGGCATTTCGAGCGAAGTGCGCTCAGACGGCCTTCTGGCATACGGCAAATTATGACTGTGCGATCGCCCAATACCTCACCGACCAAGACGCTGCCGACGACGCTATCATGCCTGGCAACTACGCAATCAGCGGCTCGCTCAAACAAACCCTACGCTATGGTGAAAATCCTCATCAGCCAGCGGGCTGGTATCAGAGCGGTGCGATTGGCCAAGGGTGGGCCGCTGCTCATCAGCTACAGGGCAAAGCGCTAAGCTACAACAACCTGGTTGACCTAGAAGCTGCCCGGCGAATTATTGCAGAGTTCCCCAGCGACGATCGCCCTGCGGCTGCGGTCCTCAAGCACACCAATCCCTGTGGTGTTTCCATTAGCGATACGCTGGCGGTTGCTTATCAACAGGCGTTCGATGCCGATAATATTTCTGCGTTTGGTGGTATTGTCGCGCTCAATCAGCCGATTGATGAAGCAACTGCTGAGGCTCTGACCAGCACCTTTCTAGAATGTGTTGTGGCCCCTGGCTGTAGTGAGGGTGCGAAATCAATCTTGAGTAAAAAGAAGAACCTGCGAATTCTAGTCCTACCAGATTTGATGTCAGGACCGACTCAGACCGTGAGGGCGATCGCCGGCGGATTTTTGGTACAAGCGTCAGATGACCTGCCCGAAGCCCCCACTCAGTGGACTATTCCTACTGAGAAGAAACCCAGTGACTCAGAACTGGCCGAGCTGCTATTTTCCTGGCGCGTCGTGAAGCACGTTAAATCAAATGCGATTCTGGTAACCCGTGACAACACAACGCTCGGTGTAGGCGCTGGGCAAATGAACCGAGTAGGCGCCGTGAAAATTGCCCTAGAGCAAGCGGGCGAGCAGTCTCAAGGGGCTATTTTAGCCAGCGATGGCTTCTTTCCTTTTGACGATTCTGTACGGACCGCCGCCGCCGCTGGCATCAAAGCAATTGTGCAGCCAGGCGGCAGTATTCGAGATGACGCGTCGATCGAGGCGGCCAATGAACTGGGCTTGATTATGGCCTTCACAGGGACCCGCCATTTCTTGCATTGATTTTGAAGCGTCGGGCCTTGGATTCATAAAAAACGCCGTCCCTTTGAAGAAGGGACGGCGTTTTCAGATTAGAGGCTGATTGAGGCCTTTGCCATCAGTTGCGGGTCAGCCACTTTTGCCCGTTCAGTCGTTGCACCGTATAGAGCACCATAAGCCCTAGTGTGATGCGGCGCTCGTCACCCATAAACTGCTCAATTGTGCTGGGCTTTGCACCGTTAGTGGTAAGGGTAAACACCTTTTGCCCCTTAATATCTTCATCGATAAAGGCAATGTTGAACTGAAGCTTTCCTTCACCCGGTTCGTTCCATTCGCCCTGCACCTGCCAGTAAGCGTCACTATCGCTCTGCCCGATGACCTCTAGCTTACGTTTGGCAAACTCTAGGCTGAGCTCGTCAATCCCCTCTTTTGCCATAGCTTCTTTCAAACTGGGCAGATAGTGCTGCTCCATAAACTCATTGAAGGGCTTGTCTTCCAGCTTAGGCGGCTTTTCCTTCTTCTTCTTCTTAGCTGCCGGTTTCTTGTCGGCAGGCTTTTTGTCATCCCCTTTTTTACCAGCAGCTTTGTCGGTAGATTTGTCAGCAGCTTTAGCCGCGGGCTTTCCACCTGCTTTCGCGTTTTTGTCGTCTACTTTGGCAGCAGGCTCATCTGCTTTCTTCGCTTCTGCATCCTGCAAGCCCTTATCAGCATCTGGCTTACGGGTGTCTGCGACAGTCTCGTCAGGCTTTGCACCTGCCAGATTTTCTTTAGCGGTATCTTCTGCTTTTTTTTCCTCTGCCATGGCTTGCTAGGGGCCCACTTGCGACTATAGTTTTCGCTATCGCCGTAGGCTTTTGCCTTCTCACATGCCTTCTCATAGAGTATGCATCCGGCGATAGCTGTGCATGCGACCTAATTATAAGAGGTTTAGGCAGGTTGCAACACGGCGTTTTGACGATACCATTCCACAGTGTTTTTGAGCCCCTCACGGAACTCAGTTTGTGCGGTAAATCCGAAGGCCTGCTTAGCCCTTTGGGTATCCAGGCAGCGGCGCGGCTGACCGTTGGGCTGGTCGGTTTGCCATACAAGCTCACCTTCAAAGCCCATCACCTCACAGATCAGCTCTGCTAGGTCCTTGATTGAAATTTCTGAGTTGGTTCCCAGGTTGACTGGCTCCGGCTGAGAATACTTTTGGGTGGCCATAACAATGCCTCTTGCAGCGTCTGTCGAGTACAAAAACTCACGCGTTGGGCTGCCGTCGCCCCAAACAGGAAGGGTTTTGTCTCCGCGCATCTGAGCCTCATGCACTTTATGAATCAGGGCTGGAATAACGTGGGAGCTGCGCGGATCGAAGTTATCTTCAGGTCCGTAGAGATTGACTGGCAGTAGATAAATACCGTCAAATCCATACTGCTGACGGTAGGCTCGCAGCTGAACAAGCAGCGCTTTTTTGGCGATGCCGTAGGGCGCGTTGGTCTCTTCGGGATAGCCGATCCACAGGTCGTCTTCTTTGAAGGGGACAGGCGTAAATTTAGGATAGGCGCAGATAGTACCGACGCAAACGAACTTATCGACGCCTGCTTCGTAGGCTGCGTGAATGAGCTGAGTGCCCATCATAAGATTGTCGTAAAACAGCTCGGCTGGCTTCTCACGGTTGAGCCCGATGCCACCGACATGCGCCGCCAAATGAATGATAACGTCTTGCCCCTTGACGGCTCGCTGGCAAGCATCCATCTGGGTGAGATCATAGTCGCGTGAGCGAGTGACTAAAATATTTTCAGTCGCTGCGCCCGCCTGAACCAGCTGATCAACAACCTGCTTGCCGAGAAACCCGGCTCCGCCTGTAACGAGGATTTTCTTGTTAGTAAGTTCCATGGCGCTCGTTTTTTCTTATGTGTAGTGACGATTCGGAGTGACGACGGGTAGACCGCTTAAAGGGTGGCCTAGCACTAAAGGCTAAGCCACGGCAGATGATGTGCGGTCCCAACTGGGCTTCCTGCAAAGCTGGGAGTTGTGAGGATTAAGTCGATGTTTGAACTACGACGTTTGAACATCGACGTTTGAACATCGACGTTTGAACATCGACGTTTGAACATCGACGTTTGGATTATGATAGAGAGCTAGTTGCTTGCCGACGAATGGTTGCCGCATCAGAGCCCTTGCCGTTGCTGTTCCCGCTCATTGGCTTTTCGCCCAGCGCCTCTAGATCCGCGTCCACCATCAGCTTAACCAAGCCAGGGAAGTCTAGCTCAGGTTCCCAGCCGAGGGCCTTTTTGGCTTTAGTCGGATCGCCAATGAGCAGATCTACTTCGGCAGGGCGCAGGTAGCGCTCATCAAAAGCGACATAGTCTTTCCAGTCGAGGTTGACGTACTGGAAAGCGATATCTAGAAATTCGCGGATGGAGTGAGTTTCGCCTGTGGCAATTACAAAGTCATCTGGCTTTTCTTGCTGAAGCATCAGCCACATAGCCTTGACGTAGTCTTTGGCATAGCCCCAGTCACGCTGAGCGTCGAGGTTGCCCAGGTAGAGCTTTTTCTGCTTTTTGGCAACGATGCGAGCGACTGCGCGGGTGATCTTGCGGGTGACGAATGTTTCGCCCCGGCGAGGTGACTCGTGGTTGAACAGAATGCCGTTAGTGGCAAACATGTCGTAAGACTCACGGTAGTTGATGGTCTGCCAGTGGGCGTATACCTTGGCGCAGGAGTAAGGGCTGCGAGGGTAGAAAGGCGTTTCTTCTGATTGAGGTACGTGCTGCACCTTACCAAACATTTCAGAGGAGCCTGCCTGATAGAAGCGAATCTCATCGCCCGTGCGCTGCTGATAGTCGCGAATGGCTTCAAGCAGTCGCAGAGCGCCCATCGCGACAGTATCGACTGTGTATTCGGGAGAGTCGAAACTAACGCGGACGTGGGATTGAGCACCCAGGTTGTAAACCTCTGAGGGTTTTACCTGCTCTAGAATGCGACGTAGCATCGTGCCGTCATTGAGGTCGCCATAGTGCAAGAAGAGCTTTGCGTCTTCTTGATGCGGATCTACATAGATATGGTCGAGCCGGTCAGTGTTGAAAGTAGATGTTCGACGGATAACGCCATGTACCTCGTATCCCTTCTCCAGCAACAGCTCTGCCAGGTATGAGCCATCTTGTCCGGTAATCCCTGTGATGAGAGCCCGCTTCGGTTGCGCCATTATGTAGAAAATCCTTTACTTAATTGTGAATAGTGGATAGGAGAAAACACCCAGTCTCAAAGATCCAGAAAATCGGATCTGGGTATGATGCTTAGACTGCCCAAAGAGAACCGCCAAGAATTCGCTGAATCAAAAATAATTGATTCGGCTTTGAATACTTGGAGGTAAACGAGCAATTAAATAGTACTGAGTTGCTTTTAAGTAATCCGTAAAATTACTTGTATGCGGTCTAAAGATTCTGTGTGCATCTCATTTGATAGCTGCTTTGGTTTATTTTCAAACCTGTCAGTCAACCGTACCGCCTTTATGCATCACTATTTTGATTAGACTCCATCAAGAATACATGATGCATTCGTGAAACGGTTGCCGCTTCTGGCAATTTTTTAAGCTGCCTAAGCTCTGCGATCGCGCTCAATATCATAGATCGCCTTTTCCCAGCACCATTGCTCTGTACGTCCAGGATTGCGGTCTTTAACATCGGTGACTAGCCTTTGTGCCACCGCGGCGTTGCCGCCGACCAACCTCAACAGCTGGTTGCGTGTACCGCGAGCAACGCCGCGCGGCCTCTGAAGGCTAGTGTGTTCGCCGCCGCCGCCCCTAACTCGACGATAGATGGGTAGCTGATAGCCCGTGAGCCAGCTGGCAACCGCTAAAATGAGTGCGATCGCAAGCACGATAGAGATGATAGACATAACAGTAGATGAGAGAGGGCCTCAGCACGCCGTGCTCCCCCACTGCCCTATCTGAAAAGAACAGCGACAGATTTGGTAGCAGAATTTATATTTTATAGCGCTCAGTAGACCTAAATGCCCACAGAAATGCCTACAGCGCGGATACCTGACATATCCAAATGCCGATACAGTGAAATGTCGATACAGTGAAATACCTGTAGTGAGATACATGAGGGGAGACATCCATGAATCCTTTTTCGCGCGCCGATGATGTCCTTGCTTTTTGGTTTGGCCAACCAGACGATGCAACCTATGGCCAATACCGCAAAGCCTGGTTCATTAAGGATGCTGAATTCGATCAGCAAATTCAGCAGCAGTTTCTGCGCGATGTGCAAAGTGCTGCGGCTGGTAGCTACGACGATTGGCAAACAACACCTGTATCTGCAGTTGCCTTGCTCATTTTGCTCGATCAATTTCCTCGCAATATATATAGAGGCGATCCGCGTAGTTTTGCGACCGATGCAAAGGCTCTAAGCGTTGTCCAAGCGCTAGTGGACTCAGCAAAAGATAAGTCTCTCATTCCAGCGCAGCGGTTTTTTGTATATGTGCCGTTTGAGCATAGTGAAAAGCTTGTGCATCAGAATCGGTGTGTGGCGTTGATGCGCGAGCTAAATGAAGAATTTCCAGGTCTGGACGATGGCCTCAAAAGTGGGTTGGACTATGCCATTCGCCACCGAGACGTCATCGAGCGCTTTGGCCGCTTTCCGCATCGCAATGAAGTCTTGGGGAGAGAAAGTACGCCAGCGGAAGTGGAATTTCTACAGCAGCCAGGTTCTCGCTTTTAAGCAAGACTCAGGCGCTATCAGGCCTGAATGTTGATATAGCACTACACTGCCAGGACTGAATGTCTCGATTTCCTAGCTCACGACGAAAGATCCGATGGCCCACTTTAAAAAAGCACCTTGACCAGAACTTCTTTTCATCGACGCTCGGAAAGCGTTCGTGCAGATTAGCGCTACATCCCGGCCAGTACATCTTTTCTCGCCAGTTAGTCAGCTTAGCGACGTAGTCTTTTTCTGGTTTTGTATTTGCTGTGTCTATCGCCACCTCAAGAACGAACGCAATCATCGAACGGAGACGATGGTTTGATATCCATAGGAACTGTTCGTCTATTGATATATCACTGCTCACTTGTCGTATGTACTAGCCTTATCAAGACTATAAAGAGATTCGCTCGTCAATCATTATCCTAGCTCGCTCAACCCTTGCTCACTTGAGCCTTTCTCACTTGACCCTCGCTTACGAAGTTGCAAAATCAGAGCGTTTCCTTTTTTAGGTCCGAATCCACTATGCAAACGCTACTCAGAGAACGTTTAAGCGCGTTCTACTAGGAGCGTTCTACGACTAAGAGCGTTCTACGACGTCGTTAAGCCATAGCGACGCACAAAGCCCCAGGAAATGAGCAAACATGGTGTTCACTGCTGAAAATATCATGGCTATTTCAACGGCGTTGATGGGTCTGAAATTAATATTATTGTTATTGACCTGAGACAGGGCCTGTAGCCAGACCAGTGCTACGACGGCCTGAGCCGCAAAAATGGTCAGCAGCATTCCCAACATGCTGATAATGATGCCGATGCGTACGGCTTGAACGGCGTCTTTGGGTTTGGGGCGCAGGTCTGGATTGTGTGAGTTGAGTTTGCGGCCTAGCTGTACGTATCGAAAGCCCCAGGCGGCTCCGGCAAATACAAATAGAATGCCAGCCGTCTGAAACAGGTTCGATCCTGGGTTTGAGAGGTTGTTTTCTTGAGCGAGCGCATTGATTAAAAACAGCAGGGTAGAGATTACCCCAATCACGATCTGGCTCCAGAAGCTAGCCCAGCCTGTCAGGCGAAAGTTTTTGGAGATGCGGCGGATGGCCGGAGGCAATGAGTAGCCGAGTTCACCAGTCATAGGTGGTTTTTATTAGCGCGTGAATAAGCCCTATGTTAATACGAGTAGGCATAGCGTGTGGCTGATTCATGATTATTAGCAGCCTATTAGCACTCTTTCATGCGGCCGCGTCGCATAAAGTTGTCGGTAGCTCTTATGCTGAAAATAGGAATCTACATGAGTTGAGCTCCTGCATGGATGAGTATAAAAATCAGGTCAGTGATTTGATCGCGCGCTACAAGCATCGCGTTGATTATCTGGCGATTCGGCTAGAAAAATCGCAGGGTTGCCAGGTGCGGCTAAGAGGAGATGTGCCTGAAGCTTTGAGCGAGGGGTTGGCTATCGGTGGACAGGTGCGGGTCTGTCATAAGGGTGGCTGGGGCTTTGCGAGCTTTAATCGGCTGGTGGATTTGGCTGAACGGTTAGAAGATGCGATCGCCGCTGCTCGCCTCACAGGTGACGACACCACAGTGCTAGCGCCCATTGATATTGTTCAAACGTCTTGCACTTTACCGCTTAGCGGCACCGATCCTAGAACTATCTCCCTGGCTGATAAAAAAGCGTTGTGTCATCACTACACCGATATTTTGCGGAGCGCGGATAGTGCGATCGCCTCCACTTCTGTTCGGTATGGCGACAGCTTCCAACAGATATTGCTGGCTACCTCCGAAGGCACCTTCATCGAACAGAGTTGGATGGATATGGAGATGCGCTTTTCGGCTACGGCGAGAAAAGGTGACACTGTACAGACCGGGCGTGAGACGGTCGGATCTCGCAGTGCCTACGAAGATGTGCTGGGCCTAGAAGACAAAGTAAAAGCGGGTGGTATCCGAGCCGCGACCGCGCTGACGCTACCACCCGCAAAAGGGGGCACCTACACCGTTGTGATCGATCCGATTTTGAGCGGGCTGTTTGTTCATGAGGCTTTTGGTCACCTGTCTGAAGCGGATATGGTGTACGAAAACCCGGACCTGCTAGAAACGATGAGTCTCGGCCGCCGATTTGGCCCTGAAAATCTACAGATTTTTGATGGGGCAGCGCCCGAAGGCCATCGAGGTAGCTACTTTTACGATGATGAAGGCACCCCCGCGACCACGACGCAGCTGATCAAAGACGGTGTCCTCACTGGTCGGCTGCACTCTCGTGAAACAGCAGGTGAACTGGACGAAACGCCGACGGGCAATGCGCGCTGCTTGAACTATCACTATTCACCCATGGTGAGAATGACCAATACCTGGATTGAGCGTGGCCATACGCCTGTAGACGATCTGTTTTCTGGGATTGATGAGGGGCTGTATGCGCGCAACTGGATTGGGGGCGAAACGAACGGCGAGCTGTTTACCTTCACAGCTGGTGAAGCCTGGATGATTAGAAACGGCCGAATCGCTGAACCTGTTCAGGATGTAACGCTTTCTGGCAATGTGTTTAGCACGCTAGCCAATATTGAAGCGATTGGGGATGATTTTTACTGGGATGAGTCAGGCGGCTGCGGTAAGGGGGGTCAGAGCGGGTTAGCCGTCGGCTGCGGTGGCCCTAGCCTGCGGATTAAGGAGGTTGTCGTGGGTGGCGAAGCAGATGAGTGGGACGATGAGTAGCGCCCGGATAGATTCGTTGAGGCCGCACAAGCCAAATTTACGCCTGTATTTGGACACGGCTGAGGTATCTGCTTGGAAAAACTGGCTGCCGACTGGTCTGTTCTATGGGGTGACCTGTAACCCGACTTTAGTAGAGCGGGCAGGCGTGGCCTGCGACGTCGAGACGCTCACAGGCCTGTCTCGTCAGGCGTTGGATTTAGGGGCCGAGGAGGTGCATTTGCAATCTTGGGGCTCTGATCTAGAAACGCTAGTGGCGACGGGCAAGGCCCTATCACGCATTAGCCGTCGCGTTTTGGTAAAGCTGCCTGCAACTCAGTCGGGCATCCGAGCGGCACGGGTTTTAATTCAAGCAGGTATTCCGGTGACGGTGACGGCGGTATATGAGGTGCATCAGGCGCTGATAGCAGCGGCGCTGGGGGCGAGCTATATTGCGCCTTACCTCGGACGGATCAATGATTCGGGGCGCGACGGGCGAGCGGAGGTGGCACGTATGCAGCAGGTTTTGAAAGGGGTGAGATCGCCTACCCGCATCCTTACCGCTAGCATTCGCACCCTGGAAGACATTCCGGTGTTAGCCGCTCAAGGCGTTGATACCTTTACCTTTTCAGATGCGATCGCTAATGCCTTTTTTGATGTGCCTGCAACTGTAGCGGCAACCGCAGATTTTGAACAAGCCGTTCAGCAATCTATCGAGCGCTCAATATCGAATTTTACCGAGTGATATTTAATCGCTTACAGATCATAGAAAACGCTTAATCTTTGTCTACATCGACCTCAGCTTAGATCTGATTATTTCAATGGGAAAACTGAAATTACTGGTGTGTTAAACCGTAACGTTGATGTTAGAAAGTTCTCTACTTGAGACTGGTTCAGTTGGTCATAGTGCGTCTGAGTATAGTGCGTCTGAGTATAGTGAAATTAAGTCTGATGAAGTCGGACAAAATGCTTCCTGCGCGGCACAAATATGTACGCAGGATACGATCTTAATTGTTGATGACAATACGACTAACCTGAGCCTGATGTATGAGTTTTTGATGGCTCAAAACTATAGGGTAGCCGTTGCTCAAAGCGGTGAAGACGCGCTTGAATGTGTGCTTGATACGCTTCCTGACCTCATCCTTTTAGACGTTATGATGCCAGGAATCAGTGGTTTCGATACCTGTATTCGATTAAAGGAAAATTACCAAACACAGCAAATTCCTGTCATTTTTATGACAGCGCTCTCGGAAATTACAAGTAAAGTAAAAGGTCTGACTCTGGGTGCGGTTGATTACATTACAAAACCCTTTATTCAAGAGGAAGTCCTCGCGCGAATCAAAGTTCATCTCTCGCTTAAAAAGGCTCGTGCGCATCTTATTCAGTCTGGAAAAATGGCTGCGCTGGGTCATTTTGTGGCAGGCATTGCTCACGAAATTAACAACCCAGTAAATTTTATTCATGGCAACCTCAAACCCGCCCGGCAATACGCAGAATCTTTGCTCTCTTTCGTAGAGATACTTCAGGCTAATGTTGAACTTCCTTCTACAGTAAGCAGCTACGCAGAAGAGATAGAATTGGACTTTATCCGGCAAGATTTTGTCCCGCTCCTAGATTCTATGCGGCTAGGCACAGAGCGAATTAGAAAACTCGTAGAATCGCTGCGGACGTTTTCTTGCTTGGATGAATCGGAGTACAAAGCTGTTGATTTACATCCTGGAATAGATAGTGCGCTGGTGATGGTTAAGTATAGTTTGCAAGCGCGAGGCACCCGGCCGAACATCCAAATCGATAAGACCTATGGTTCTCTCCCACTTTTACACTGCTATCCCAAGCGGCTCAACGACGCATTTTTAAGCCTAATTACGAATTCGATCGATTCCATTGATGAGAAAGCCGCGCAGGTCCCGTTTGATTATTGGCGGAATTGTCCTCCTGCGATCAAGATTGAGACAATGACTCAATCGCATCAAGTCATTGTTCAGATTACCGATAATGGTCTGGGTATTTCCGAAGATATTCAAGACAAAGTTTTTGACCAGTTTTTTACGACTAAGCCAGTGGGTAGAAATGCTGGACTAGGGCTATCAACGGCGCTAGCCACTGTGGTGAGAGATCATCAAGGCTCCTTGACCTTTCGCTCTGAGGTTGGTAGAGGTACGGTATTTAAGGTGACCTTACCTATCCGGCGCTAACGCCCGAGCTGCTATGCCGACCTATCAGCAATCTATTTTGATCAAAACGAATGCGACGACGGTAGAGCGCTGCTTTACCCAGCAAGATTTGATGCATCAGTGGCTAAATCCAGCTTTGGTCTGTGAACCCGTCGGTGAATGGCAGACGCGCGAGGGCAGTGAGTTCGACTTTCGGCTGCAGGTGCCGCTGCTAAAACCCACTTTACGTGCGGTGGTCGTAGAACGACAGCCTGGACTGGTTGTATGGGCGTTTGATGGATTTTTTCGGGGACGTGATCGCTGGGAAGCGCAGCCTGAAGTCGGTGGTAACACCCCTTGTACGACGCTACTGAACCGGTTTGAATTCACCATTCCTAATCCGTTAGTGAGTTTTGGCTTTCAGCAGTTTGCCGCAGGTTGGACAAAGCGAGATATGCAAGCGCAGCTGCAGCGGTTGAAGCAGGTTGCAGAGCGGCTTTAGGCCAGCGTAGCTCGGTTCAACATAAAAGCTGCTTAGACTTATGGAATGACTGTAAACATCGCCCTAACAGGCTTAGAGTGAAGGGTCTCTAACATAACCGTGAGGTCATAGCTACCGGGCGGTAGCCCACTGCTGCCAATGCCCAGCGGAATTCCTAAAATGCTTGTGTTCTCTTCCATCTTTAAAGTGTTTTGAAAGAGAATTTCTGGGATGAAATCGTCACCTTCTTCAGCCCCACTTTTTTCAGTCTCACTTTCTTTAGCCCCATCTTCGAGCAGGCGCAGCGTGTAGGTGATTTCAGGGCTGTTGCCTAGCCACGCCTCATCGACGTTAGGGCTTGCGATTAACGTATCGGCTAAGACAATTTCTGTTGTTGGAATTGTATTTGTGTGGCTGGCGCAATGCGCCTCACTGCCTGGATCTGCGCAGATAATGATTTCATCGATAGTGTCTTTGAAGTTGCTGACAGTTTCTTCACTATTAAGTCTCTTGAGAACGTCTTTGCGTGAAGGTAGAACAACAAATTCAATCGTCTCCTTTAAATGGGATGTTTGTTCTTGTTCGCTGATGGAAGTAATGCTCAGCTCATAGACCCCTACGTCGAGTAAGACGTCTTCGATGGCAAAGGTGATTTCTACTTCATTTTTGAACTCAACTTTGAACTCAACGGTCTGCTCAGTCATGCTGACTTTTTCACCGCTTTTATTCACGGAGACCACTTCAGCTGAGACGGTGTTAATTGATTCGAGGTCTTCTGGGTTGGCTGTTGCTGTGACTGTAATGGTCTGCCTGCCTGCGGCAAAAAAGGGGCTGTCTGATATGCAAGGTTTGGGACGGTCTCCTGTTTTCTCCTCTGCATTTTCTGAGCTGTTGGATAAGTTCTCGGCTGCGCTATTGCCGTCACAGATAGCCAAGCGCTCAAGATTAATCTGCTGGCTATTGAGGATAGATCTAAAGCCAAACAGAACAGTAATCATAAAGAGCGCAGATGCAAAGAGCGCAGATAAACCCAGAATCCCTTTGCGGCGAAGCATATCGTTAGGGCTGAGCAGCAGCAAGCGCAGAGCTACCAGGCTCTGTGCTCTCTGTTGACTCTGTGGCGAGCTGAGGGGAGGGGGCTGAAGGCGGTATGGTGCGATCACCAAAAATGCTCTTAATAGAACTTGCCACTGGCACAGCTACAATCAGGCCTAAAAAGCCTGCGATCTTGGTTCCAAGCAGCAGCGAAACTAAAATCCAAACCGGATTCAGACCAACGAAGCCACCGATCAGTTGAGGGGCGATCGCATTTTCTACAACCTGGTCAATCACCGCTGCGACCGTCACCACGCGCACGCCTAGCCAAATACTTTTTAGGGCCGTCAAAAAGCTGATGATGGTAATGCTGAGCGCTGGTCCAAAAGGAAAGATCGCCATCACCCCAACGGCAATGCCAAACAGCAGTCCAAAGGGAACACGAATGACGACAAAGGCAATTGTCATGGCTGTGCCCATCAGCAGAGCCACAGTAATTTGACCGAGAAAGTAATTTTGAAAGTTTTGCTTAATTAAAGGGCGAGCGCTACTGCCCCACGCTTCTGGCAGCCACAGAAAAATGCCGTCCCATAAGCGATCGCCATGCAGCAGCAGATAAAAGGTGAGCACCACCGTCAGACCTAAATCGACTACCCCGCCAATGGCATCGGGCAATAGCGAGAGGACGCTGGCGCTGATACTTTGCAGCTGAGTCGTGATCTTGGCCTGGAGCTGCGCGGCCAGGCTAGATAGGTCAATAGGCAGGTTAAGGCTGATTGCCCAGTTTTGGAAGGCCGTGAACTGAGACGAGCCAGAATCAATCCAGGAGGGTAGCCGGCCCGATAGATCATTCACCTGAGCGACGAGAGGCGGCACCAAAATCACACCCAGTACGCCCAGAATGGAAAAAGTCCCTAGCAGCACTATGACGATTGCCAGAATGCGCGGCAGCCGAAATTTTGACAGAAACTGAACAGGATAGTTCAGCACGAAAGACAGCAGCGTTGCCGTGAGAAAGATAGTGAACTGCGATCTGAAGAACTCAAAAATGAGTAGAGCGGCCCAGCCATTAAGCACCAGTAGCGGTAATGCCAGTCCCCACACCATCCAGCGCGGCAGTCGATTGAGCCAGTCCATAGACAACGTTTAATACGTACGTTTGCTTTAAGCCTAGCGGAAATCTGAAGATATTTCGGACGAACTTCTTCGCCTTGCTAGACGATTTTGTGCGTGTATTTACCGCTTTTCGTATATTTCTTTGCTTGCACTCAAATACCTTCCGTAGTTATACCGGTGGAAAGTCCCTTATGTGTATGGCATTAGTAAGAAGGTAATAGTACTGAAGGTAAGATTACTGGTTTCCCTGTAGAACTAGGCGCAATCTTATCCTTCTTCACTGTGTCTCTAGGTGCTTTCTTCCATGACAATGCTACTTCCCGCTGCGATGCCTGGTAGTTCTGCTGAGCCGTCACTGGCCTACATGACCGCTCAATTGGCTGCTCATTCATCTCCTCAGTCTTTGTCTCGTCAATCTTTTGGTCGCCGGACGCTCAATGCTGTGGAATGTCCTAAGTGCGGCAAGCGTTCTATCGTAGCGAGGGCGCACAACGTCTATGACTGTCTAAACTGTAGCTTTCACCGCGAGCTGCCGCCAGTTATAAAACAGCCTGCTCGCCTGTTAGCCAGTCAACCGGTAGGCCAGCGGGCAAATCTGCTTTCATCTGCGCCCTCTGCGTCTGGTGGCTTATTACTATCGGATGATTCTCGCGGGAGCGGACGTCGAAGTTTGGATGCGCTGCTCTCTTCAGACGCCTACTCCAGTCTGGATTTGGCAGATGAAACAGAGTCAGAGGATTCTGGCCAGCCCTGGATTTTTGCTGCGATCGCTGTCATCTTTGGCATTTTGCTTCTGTAAGCTGAAGCAAACAGCTTTTCCCAGCTGTATCTATAGCGGTTCTCACTTGAGTGAGGTACAGTAGCAGCGGTAAGCAAACCAGTG
>CALDSK010000336.1 GCA_937911865.1 uncultured Synechococcus sp. | reverse complement strand
TCACAATGCGATCGGACAGCAGCAGGGCTTCCTCAATGCTGTGGGTAATCATGATTACGGTCTTGCGCTGCTGCTCCCAAATTCGCTCTACCTCACTCTGCAAAAAGCCTCGTGTCAGCGCATCGAGCGCACCGAACGGCTCATCCATCAGCAGAATTTGTGGGTCAATGGCCAGCGCCCGCGCAATCCCTACCCGCTGCCGCATTCCACCTGAGAGCTGATGCGGATGCTTACTCTCAGTCCCCTCTAGCCCCACTAGCTGAATATTCTCCTTGATGCGGCGAGTCATCTGCTTCGGCGGCAGCTTTGGATACACCGTTTCAACCGCAAACCGAATGTTTTCTTCCACGCTCATCCAGGGCATCAGCGCATAGTTTTGAAACACCATGCCACGATTGGGGCCGGGCCCCTCAATCGGGTGATTGTTCAACAAAATCTCACCGCTGCTGATGTTAGAGAGCCCTGCGATCATATTCAGCAGCGTAGACTTGCCGCAGCCAGACGGCCCGATGATAGAGACAAACGTATTCGGCTCTATATCCAAACTGATATCTTCAATGGCTGTAAAGTCTCGTGTGGTTTTGCGAGAGAGCTTGCTGAAAAGATCTTGCTTTCCTTTGAATACTTTGGTCACACCCCGAATAGAAAGCTGTGCTGACGGAATTTCAGGTTGTGGGGATGCATCTACAGGCACATTCACAGGCACATTCATCTGCTTTGAGGAGTTATCTGGCGGGCGAACAGAATTAAGAGTGACACGACTCATGTTTTACGACCAAATTCTACAATCTTTTCAAGCGCGGCAAACACACTGTCTAAAATCAGTCCAACCAACCCAATAATAAAAATCGCAACCAAAATGTTAGGGATATAAAGGTTGTTCCATTCATTCCAGATAAAATAGCCTAGCCCTGTCCCCAAGAGCATTTCAGCAGCTACAATCACCAGCCAAGAAATGCCCATGCTAATTCTGAGTCCCGAAACAATGTTGGGCAGCGCCGCCGGGATAATAATCTTGAAGATAGTTCTGAGCCTGGAAGCGCCCAGCGTTTTAGAGACATCCAAATATTCAGGATTAACGTTGGCAACCCCAAACGCGGTATTGGTCAGCGTTGGCCAAATGCTAGAGATCAAAATGATAAACACACCGGTTACTTCTGAATCGCGGAAGATATAGAGCCCTAAAGGTAGCCAGGCGAGGGGAGACACTGGTTTTAGCAGCTGTACGTAAGGATTAAACGCTTTGTAAGCAATCGGCGAGATGCCAATCAAAATGCCCAAGGGTACTGCAATCAAGGACGCTAGCGTATAGCCAACTGCCACTCTCCGTAGGCTAATCAACAGATTCCAGCCAATGCCCAAATCATTCGGACCGTTGTCAAAAAACGGATGAGTGGACCACCACCAAAGCTCTTTTAAGGTTTCTGAGGCTGTGGGCATGCCCTTGGCGAACCATTTCATGTTCGCGCCGACTTCCCAAAATATAAGGAACAATACGAGGGAGAGTAAAAACAGTCCAGTGGCCCTAACGTTCTCGTTTAGCCACCATGACGCATCCTCTTCTACGGCGTTGACTGTGCCAATTGTGGCTTTTCCTGCGGTCATTGTTACAACTTCCTATCAAACCCTATGACAGACAAAACTGATGACAGATAAAACTGATGACAGACAAAACTAAGCGCGGTTCAAACTTGTTTTTTGAATTGACTCGCTATTGACTCGCTATTTATTAGTGAAGCTAAACGCCGTTTTTATCGATTTGTTCTTTGATATACTCTCCAGGGCTCGCCGGGTCAAAGGTGTCAAATTCAAGCGTTTCAGTCCGATAAATCTCTGAAGGCGGATTGAGTCCTACTTCTTCTGCCAGTTCTCTAGCAAGGTCGGTCAAGAAGACGGTCTCGCCCACTTCGTTGTAAGTGTCATCTGTGATTTCTTTTGCGGCTTTTCCATCTCCTTGCAGATCCCAGCGCACCAGCTGAGAAGAGATCCAGTTCGCAAAGCTCTGCCAGGGGTAAGGGTCAAAGTCAATTCGATCGGGAACTTCTAGCGTGTTGCCCAGCCCGTCTTCAAAATTACCGGTTAGCACCGCTTCGACCACTTCAACCGGCTGATTGAGAAAGGCCCGCTCAGAAATAGCCTCTGCAATTTCTACTCGGTTGGTGGGGTCGCTGGCGTAGCCTGCCGCTTCAATGATCGATTTGTTGAGCGCTCTAAATGTGTTGGGATTAGCGTCTATCCACTGGTCGCTCGCGGCAAAGGCGCAGCAGGGGTGACCCGGCCAAATGTCTTTTGTAAGTTTGAAAATAAAGCCTGCGTCTTCGTACACGGCCCTTTGATTGAATGGGTCGGGCATAAGATAGGCGTCAATGTCTCCCGCAATTAGCTGAGCGATACTGTCTGGTGGCGGTACGGGGCGAATTTTAACATCAACATCTGGGTCAATGCCGCCGGTGGCCAGGTAATAGCGCAGCAGCAGGTTGTGCATGGAGTAAGGGAACGGTACGCCGATGTTAAAGCCTTTGAAGTCGGCAGGGCCGTTGACCTGGCCCTGGTATTTGTTGGCAATGGTAATGGCCTGGCCGTTGATGTTTTCAATGCTGGCTAGCTTGACGCCAAAAGCGCCGGAACCCAAGCCCAGCGTCATGGCAATCGGCATAGGGGCCAGCATATGATAGGCGTCGAGTTCGCCGGCGATCGCAGAATCTCTTACCGCCCCCCAGCTCGGCATTTTCACCACTTCCGCGTTGAATCCATACTTCTCATAAAAGCCCAACGGTTCAGACATAATAATGGGCGTGGCGCAGGTAATCGGAATAAACCCGATCTTGAGGTCAGTTTTCTCTAACCCTGAGGTATCTACCGGTTCGCCCTCATTGATAGCGGCTGGCCCAGGCTCTTCTGCTGAAGCGCAGTTCGTCAAGGTCACCATAGCCGCACCAATCGCAACATTGCGCAGAAACTCGCGGCGGGTGACGTTGCTGGTGCGTACGGTGTCTGCAAAGAACAGCCCAGCCTGTGGGCCAAAGGCGGCTGCAAAGGCATTTTCAATCCCACCAGCCTGCTGGGCTAAGGCCAGTACCAGCTTCTCTCTTTTAGGACTCCCTTTACCGGCTGCCTTTAGTAATAGCGCCTGTCGCAGCTCGTGCGTGTTGAGCTTATCAGCTACCTTCAACTGCTGCTGTTTGTACAGACCCATCTTGACCAAATCATTCACCATATCCAAAGGATCGGTGGGCATGGTCTGCATAAACTCCCAGTGGTCACGAGTCTGAGCTGTTTGCTTAGCTGTTTGCTTACCCGTCTGTTTCCCTGTGTGGGAGTCAGTAGCGCCAGGTGCCCTCGTTTTGCTGCAAACACCACAGTTGCAAAGTGCTGTCGCGGTTGGCCCCGCTGTTGAATGCTGGGTTAGAAGATTTCCTCGACTAAGATGGCTCTGCATTTGCCGTGCCTGTTGCCTTTTCATATTTCTTGAGCGCTTCTGTTCTTTGGCGCTTTTACTCTCAGGTATACCAGCAATATATCGGCTAAAAGAAACCAGCAAATAGGACAATTCCACGAAGGAAATAGGACTTTTTGCCAGTCTTCTCAGATCTCTAAACCTGTTTGGTTACGGTTGCTACAGAGTCTCTAATATTTTGTTTCTGTTGTTACCAAATTTGTCTTGGCAATCTTTAGCGCTCAGTCTGTTGGGTTGCGCCGCCAGGACTTTGGTGGAACGCCATGCAGCTTGCGAAACTGCCGGGTAAAGTATCCGGCATCGGTGTAGCCAATATCTTCAGAGATTTGTTTGATCGAGCGTGCGGTATCTTTAAGCAGCTGCCTTGCCTGTGCCATACGCCTTTCGGTAATCCACTTTTTCACCGTTCGGCCAGTATGATTTTGAGAGAGATTGGTCAGGTAAGATGGCGTATAGCCTGCCGCCTGGGCGACATCGCTAAGGTGAATGGGCTGTTGATAATGGCTGTCGATGAATTGAAAAACGGGCGCTAGCTTAGGGCAATCAGGGAAAATGCTAAATGGGGTGGTGGCTGTGGTATGTTGCGGTGTGGCTGATTGAAGACTGCGTTGAATTTCTTGCTTTCGCTGCAATCGAGTGGCGATCGCACTCAAAAACTGTTCAATCGTACAGGGCTTTGCCAAATAATCATCTGCGCCTAGTGCCATGCCCTGTCGCAGGTCTTCCATTGTCACTTTTGCCGTCAAAAAGATGAAAGGACTGGTCTGTAGGTGAGCGTCTCTCCGCACGGCTTTGAGTACCCCATAGCCATCCATCTCAGGCATCATAATGTCGCAAACAATCAGATCGGGGCGATGCACTTTTGCGAGTTCAATCCCCTTTGCGCCCTCTTTGGCACCAATGGCATTAAAATTTTCAAAGGTCAAACAGCGGAGAAAAATCTCTCTTGTTTCGTCTTCATCTTCAATCACGAGAATTGTGGCGTTCATCGCGTGTGACTAACTTTTTGATTAGCCCTTATAGAGATAGATCGTTAAACAAACATTATGCTTAACGCCTTTAAGGTTACGGCGTCATCTACGTACCGTGTGGTGTAACTCGTCACAGTATGAAATACGACTCCAAATATGACTCTAAATACGAAGAGCTAGCAACCCTGCGGCGTCAGTATCAGCTCATCCTTAACGCTGTCGGTGAAGGCATCTATGGCCTAGACCTTAGCGGCAACGTGACCTTTGTAAACCCGGCGGCAGCCGCCATGATCGACTGGCAAATGGACGAGCTCATCGGCCAGTCGATGCACCGCGTGCTGCACCATTCCCATCTCGATGGCACATCTTATCCGCGCGAAAGCTGCCCTATCTACGCGGCGCTGCACGATGGTACGACTCACCGCGTAACCAACGAAGTCTTTTGGCGGAAAGATGGCAGCAGCTTTCCGGTGGAATATATCAGTACGCCTATGCGCGATGAGCAAAGGCAGGTGATTGGTGCGGTGGTGACCTTTCGCGATATTACACAGCGCAAGTGGGCAGAAGCTGTTTTGCAGCAAACCAATGAAGACTTAGAAGAGAAAGTGCGATCGCGCGCCGCCGAACTATACACCGCCAATGAAAACCTGCGAGAACTCAGCGCGCTTAAGTCTAGATTTGTCTCCATGGTGTGTCACGAGTTTCGCAATCCGCTCAACAACATCGCGCTTTCCGTCTCTGCGGTAGGCCGCTACGACGAAAAACTGTCTTCGATTGAAAAGCAGCAGTATCTACAAAGCATTGCGGCCAACGTAGAGCGTATGACTCAGATGATCAACGACATTCTGGTACTGGGCAAGCTCGAAGCCAAGCGCCTGAGCCCCAGCCCTCAGCCTGTAGATCTTGTGGACTTTTGCCGCGGATTAATAAAAGATATTCAACCACAGCTCAACCATCGTTCAGATGGCCTATCAAATCAGCGGTCTCGAATTGTGTTTGTCGGTCGATTCAAACCGCTAATAGCCGCGCTAGATCAAACCTTACTGCGCTCCATCTTGACCAATATCTTATCCAATGCCATTCGCTATAGCCCAGAAGGCAAACCCGTTCAGCTGCTGCTTGCTCAGCGTAAGCACCAAGCTATTTTTGAAATCAAAGACCAAGGAATAGGCATTCTGCCAGAGGACTCCCCGCATCTGTTCGAGCCCTTCCATCGAGGCAAAAATGTGAGCAACATTCCTGGTACGGGGCTAGGGCTAAGCATCGTCAAACAGTTCGTAGAGCTTCAGCAGGGAGATATTAGAGTAGACAGTGAACTTGGTGTGGGAACGACCTTTCGTATCAGGCTGCCACTGCGACAGGGCGCATAGTCTCGGCAACCTGTCTCTATTTTCAGGGTTTCTGATGTCTCTCGTGAGACTTCTTCTACAAAAAATCCTACTTCCTCAAAAGATTGTCCTAACCCCTACGGTGTCTCATCTGCATAAATAATAGAGTTCCTTTTTGCAAAGTCTGGAGTTCCTGTGATGTCTGCGCCTAAACTGGTTCCGCCATTTACTTATGAGACGGCAGCTCAAAAAGTGCGAATGGCGGAAAATGCCTGGAACAGCCGAGACCCGCAGCGCGTTTCAATGGCCTACTCTGAAAACAGTCACTGGCGCAATCGAGCCGAGATTTTTCAGGGCAGAGACACCATTCGTAAGTTTCTTGAGCGGAAGTGGAACAAAGAGCTTGACTATCGGCTGGTCAAAGAAATGTGGGCTTTTGGAGAAAACCGTATCTCTGTTCGCTTTCAGTACGAGTGGCATGACGATGCTGGGCAGTGGTACCGCGCCTACGGCAACGAAAATTGGGAGTTTGATTCAGAAGGTCTTATGCAGCGCCGAGAGGCTAGCATTAACGATTTACCGATTAAAGAGAGCGATCGGCGCTTTCACTGGTCAGCGCCTGGGCCCCGCCCCGAAGATCATCCTGGGCTAATCGACTCTCCCGTTTAGTATCTCCTCTCTAACAATGGCGTAACAGTCAGTGGCGTAACAGTCAATGGCGTAACAGTGACGTACTGCCAAATCGATTCTTCTATTTCTTCTTCTTTTTTGATTTCTTCTTTTTGCTGCCGCCAAACCCAACCGCCTCAGAAGTCTTCTTCTTAACTGCCTTCATCGGCGGCTCAAAACTAGGCAGATTCGAGAAGTCAGGTCGCCTATCATCGCGCACCCAAGCGAAATTGGGTTCTAGCTCAGATGGATCAAAATCTGCTTTGGTGGCTAGCCCCAGATCAATCTGCACGTTGGGCCAATTGCCGCAAATGCTCTCATCGACTTCCCCGGCGGCATAGGCTCTTTCAATCACGTTGGCCTTAGAGACCGCTTCTAGCTCAATGAGCGAACTGACTATAAAACCATTGAGTGACTCACCGTTGTTTCTGAAATCGGCCAGCTGAGAACCCAGCTTTTTAATGCAGGTCTCTTTTAGCGCTGGATGTAATGTTGCGATGTATTCTAGTGCTGAAACAGCGGCTGTGCGGGACCAGTCAGCATATTTTCGACTGGCGAGGTATAGCGATGTGGGTGCGATCGCATCCTCTCCAATCATCCCTAGAACCCAGGGAATCTCTTCCATCATCCAATCGGCAAATTCATCATCGTCTAACATCCTTAGCAAAGGGCCCACTGCTTCTGGTGCCTTCAACAACCCCAAGCAGCGCCACGCATGAACCGGGGCCCATACTTCCAAAGACTCTCCATCGGCATAGTTGAGGTCTTCATCAGTGGTCATCCGAATCAGCTCGGGTACGTGCTCAGCGGTAATGCCAAGCTCTTCTAGATAATTTGGCCACTTTTCAAATCGATAGCTTGGTTTGAGCTGAGCCATCAACGAACGATCAATCTTTGAGATGTCACCGCTTTCTATTATCTGTTCAATAATGCGCTCGTTCTCTAGATTCTTGACCTTTTTGTCTATCTCCAGACAGCTGCCGTAGGTTAATAGCGCTGATACCGGCTCTTGGTAAGTTGTGTCATTCACGATTGTCCCATCCACGATTGTCCCATCCGTAGTCTGTCGTTTCTACTTGTTCAATCATCTAACCAAGGAAAATATTTAGGCTAAAACTTCAGCCTAAACCGGTAATTTGCCACCGACTCTACCAGTCCAATCGCCATAAAGTTCGTCAGCAGCGCCGATCGCCCGTAGCTCATCCACGGCAGCGGAATCCCGGTAATCGGGGCTAGCCCTATCGTCATGCAGATATTTACAATTGCCTGGAAGACAATCATCGATAGCACACCAATAGCCAGCAGAGACCCAAAGTTGTCTTTTGCGTTCTGCGCAATCATCACCAGCCGCAGACAAATCAGCCAAAACGCCAGCAGCAGCGCCATTCCACCAATAAACCCGAGCTCTTCTCCCACTGCCGAAAAGATAAAGTCCGTATGCTGCTCAGGAATAAAGCTCAGCTGTGTTTGCGTCCCTTGAAACAGCCCTTTTCCCCACATTTCTCCAGCACCAATCGCAATCCGCGACTGAATCAGGTGGTAGCCTCCGCCTAGAGGATCTTTGTCCTGGTCCAAAAAGAGAATTAATCTGTCTTTTTGGTAGTCCTTTAACAGGCCCCTCATAATTGTGCCTAGTTTGCCTGATGCCGCATTTACAGCCAGTGCCACCACCGTACTCGCAATAGACCACCACGGTAGAGAAATGTAGGCGACAACGCCCATCATCAGCACCCAGCCAATCCATACCGGAACAGATACGTGAAAGATAATTGCTGAGACCAACGGCGAAATCATTAGCACCAGCCAGCCGGGATTGGTGCCGCTCCAGTAGAGCATACCTAGCGTAATTGCCCCAAATACCAAAGACGTGCCCAAATCTGGCTGCAAAAACACCAGGGCCCACGGCACCGAGGTAATCCCAATTGCTTTCACCATGCCAAACAGCGTTGAGGCATCTCTGTCTTTTAGCGCAGCGGCCAGCGTGATAATCGCCCCGAGTTTGGCAAACTCAGACGGCTGTACGTTGAACCCAAAAATAGAAATCCACCGCTGGGCGCCGAGTCCTGTTGTACCAACCGCCATCACCGCAATCAGTGAGGCAATCGTTGCGCCATAAACAATCCAGCGCCACTGGAGCAAAGACTCATAGCGACAGCGCGAAATCCACAGGGCGATCGCTACACCAATACCGCCTAAAATCGCGTGATTAATAGCAAAGCTAGTTTGGCCTGTGTACTTTTGCGTGCTGCCAATCAAGATGCTGGCAAACATAGTGACGCCAACTGGCAGCATAAACAGCAGCCAGTCAACACCCTGCCATCCTTGAGTGAGTCTTTTCCAGCGCTTTTTCAGCGAAGAGGATGAATACGAGGTCATGTGCAGTTATAGAAAAGACAGTTACTAGATGACGTTCTTAGCAAGAAAAGGCTGTAGCCAGAAAAAGGCTGTAGCCAGAACAAGGCGGCTGCAAAATAGAAAGACTGGCTCAGGTATAGGGTCAGCCTCAGGTATAGGATCAGCTATGCGGTCAGTGCAGCCACGGAAATTTTAGCAGCTGTTTTTTTCGCGATGTCCATAAGCGCGATCGCACTAGCCGACTCAGGCGCAGCCAGTACAATTGGCAGCCCCTGATCGCCCCCCTCTCTCACGGGCATTTCTAGCGGCACCTTGCCCAGTAACGCCACGCCCAGCTCTTCTGCTGCCTTCTCACCGCCGTTCGTCCCAAAAATCGCATACTGCTTATCCGGCATATCTGGCGGCACAAAGTAGCTCATATTCTCCACCAGCCCCAGAATCGGAACGTTCAGCTGCTCAAACATCTTCAGTCCGCGCCGCGCATCCGAAATTGCTACATCTTGAGGCGTGGTCACAATCACTGCACCCGCCATCGGTACCGCCTGTGCCAGTGTCAGCTGAGCGTCGCCCGTCCCCGGCGGCATATCCACCACCATGTAATCCAGCTCGCCCCACTGCACCTGATATAAAAACTGTCGAATTACCCCGTTTAGCATGGGTCCGCGCCACACGACCGGCTGGTCACGGTCGATCAAAAAGCCCATCGACACCATCTTCACACCATGATTAAAAGCAGGCTCTAGTACCTGCTCTCCGTTCTCATCGCGTACGGTGACGTTAGCTTCCTTCAGGCCCATCATAATGGGTGCATTAGGGCCATAGATATCCGCGTCAATCAGACCGACGGTTGCGCCTGTTTTCGCCAGCGCGACCGCCAGATTAATCGCGACCGTGCTCTTGCCTACGCCGCCTTTGCCGCTGGTGACTGCCAAGATATTCTTCACGCCGTCAATGCCAGTCCGATCAGGCAGGCCCTTTTGCTGTGGCGTTTCCGCCGTAATTTCTATCTCTACAGTTTCTACGCCCGGTAGCGTTTGCACTGCCTTTTCACAGTCTTCTCGAATAAATTCACGCAGCGGACAAGCAGGCGTTGTCAGCACCAGCGTAAAGCTCACATTGCCACCGTCTACCTTGACATTGCGAATCATGTTGAGGTCAACCAGGCTCTTCTGTAGCTCAGGGTCTTGAACAGGTTGTAGGACCTCTAAGACGGATTCGGTATCAAGCGTTTTAATCATTAATTTGAAGACGTGAAGGGTTTTCGAGTCGGGGCGACAGCGGCTATTTCTGCCAGTTGGCAGATTCAAAAATATTAGCGTGGGGCGATCGGGTTTTAGCGGGGCGATCTGGTTTTAAAAGATATCGGTTTTAGGATCGATTTTAGGATCGATTGGGTAAGCTCGGTGCCGAAAGCCTTTGGGTTGCGCGGCAGCTTCTTCCGCTGCTTGAACCAAAGACGATGCTACCTGAGTGACCTGTGGCTTCACCATCGGCCAGACTATCGGCGATAGCCAGCCGCTCAGCGTAATAGAGTACAAAACGCAGGTGCCACAAAGCGTGGAGACAATTCTGTAAGAGGCTCTCTCTTGCAGACCTGGAAAAGGAAACACTCGAACGCTCAGCAGCTCGCCTGGGCGCACTCGCTCAACAAAAATCTGAGTAGAAACGGGCAAATAGCGGCTAAAGACGCGATAAATCAGACCCGGTTTGGCGCTTTGACCCCGGGGGGCATTGGTGCCCGTAATCAGCGGATGCCACGCTGCTATATCAGCCAGATTATTGACGGTTCGCCACAGGTCTTCTGCTGGGGCGGTGCTGCTGACCCAGTAATAGTGTTCAGAAACGCAGGCTTGCCGAATCCGACGGATGAGTGACCACAGTGGCTGAAGCATGTCCGTACAAATACCAAGGAACTCTTCTAGTCTAGAAGAAGACTTCGACGTTGTTCGGGGCTCCTCAAAGAGCGGCTTTCTGCCGTTTTATCGGGTTGTTCTTGCGTAAGCAGTGGGTTTAGGTCACCCGTTAGGATTTTATCTAGCCGGATGATTTGTCACAGATTGTCACGCTCTGTTGCAAAAGTGCAATAAAGGCTTCCGAATCGTGTTTGACTAATTGAAGGAATATTTATAGTTACAGACCGCTATGACCCTTTCTCCTGCTAAGGCTGTTCGCCCAACCTCCTCGCCAGAGGTAGCCCCTCCTAAGGCTCATCCCTTGCCCCCTAGCGACTCCCGTGAGCGAGTCAGCAGCGCCTTTAAAGGATTACAAGATCGCATTTGTCAAAAGCTAGAAGCAGTAGACGGGGGCGGTAAGTTTCAGCAGGATGCTTGGAAGCGGCCTGAAGGCGGCGGCGGTCGCTCTCGGGTGATGAAGGAAGGCAATATTTTGGAGCAGGGGGGCGTTGGCTTTTCTGAGGTCTGGGGCGACAAGCTGCCCCCTTCGATTTTGGTGAAGCGCCCCGAAGCCGAAGGCCATCAGTTTTATGCAACGGGCACTTCAATGGTGCTGCACCCTCGCAATCCTTATATTCCGACGGTTCACCTCAACTATCGTTACTTTGAGGCCGGTCCGGTCTGGTGGTTTGGTGGCGGCATTGACCTAACGCCCTATTACATTACCGAAGCGGATGTGACGCACTTTCACAAGACGCTCAAAGAAACGTGCGATCGCCATAACTCTCAGTACTACCCCAACTTCAAGCGCTGGTGCGACGAGTACTTTTACCTTAAGCACCGCGACGAGCCTAGAGGCGTCGGCGGCATCTTTTTCGACTACCAAAACGGTCAGCGCGGCGAACTCTATCGTGGTCACAACCAGGATGGCCCAGCCGCACTGTACAGCAAAGAAGCTGGCACCGCGCCCAAACGCTCCTGGGAAGAAATCTTCCAGTTTGCCATCGACTGTGGTGACGCCTTCTTGCCGTCTTATATCCCCATCGTAGAAAAGTACGCCGACAAACCATACGGTCAGCGCGAGCGAGACTTTCAGCTCTACCGCCGGGGCCGCTACGTCGAGTTTAATCTGGTCTTTGATCGAGGCACTCTGTTTGGTTTGCAAACCAATGGCCGCACCGAATCTATTTTGATGTCTTTGCCACCGATGGTGCGCTGGGAGTATTCCTACGCGCCAGAGCCCGGCACCCCGGAAGCCAAACTGTACGATGTTTTCCTCAAGCCTCAAGACTGGGCGAATAAGTAGCATTGATTCTGCTCAGCGATTTTACTCGGCTCATTGAGCCTAATCTATGAGGTCAGCTCATAAGATCGTCCGATAAGCTGAGTAGAGTTTCCGATAAGCTGAGTAGAGTTTAAGCCTGGTGGGCACTCTAAAGGTCAACATGATGCGCTCATCCTGCCATTTGGGTAGGTCTGTCTGTTTGGGTAGACCTGTCTGTTTGAGTAGGGCTTTTTGAGCGTGACGTTTTGAACCCATTAGAGAGAGTGACATCAACAGTATGGAGCAGCGAGAATTTACAACTCCCCAGGGCGATTCAGTCGTGATTTTGGCCCCTACAGGTCGGCTAGATATCACGACTGCCTGGCAATTTCGACTGACGCTACAGGAATCTATTTCTGAACAAACTCCCCATATTCTGGTCAACCTGAGTGAAGTTAACTTCATTGATAGCTCTGGCCTAACTTCCCTGGTTGCTGGCATGCGCGATGCCGACAAAATCGATGGCAGCTTCCGCATTTGCAATGTTCACCCTGAAGCTAAGCTCGTATTTGAAGTCACCATGATGGACTCCGTGTTCGAGATTTTTGAAACGGAAGAAGAAGCACTAGCGGCCCCCTACAGAGTCGCTGTGGCGTAGCTTTTTTGCTTAACCATATGAAACGGCCCCATGAGGGCACCCCATAGACCTCGACCTGTGTCGGGGTCTATTCCTTTGTCATATGTTTTTAGCAGCAGCTGGTCTCCGTTTGGCTCAATATCGAATCCCAAGTAGACATAGCGCTGCTGTCCGCCATACTCAAATGAACATAGCTGACCGTCTTTGAGTGCAGATTGAAATCGATAGCCGGCACCGATCTGTTGATATTGAATGGCCGCGCCGCTGTTGGGCAATGTGACTAAGTCTGCTTTGGAAAGACCCGATAGTTTGCTTGGGTCGCTGCCTGCACCTTTGAACTTAAGCGGATCTTTCAGCGCAAAGTATTGCCCCTGTAATTCCTGCGATCGCTCCGATTCACGAGACGCTCGAATTTGTAGAATGCGCTGCCGGTAAGGTGGCTGCCCAGAAATCACATTGGCCTGCTCTAGTAGCAGCGTATGCACGGTGCTAGATGATAACGCCGGAACCGGTCTGTGCCAGAGGCGTAGGTGAACATACCAGGCGGGTTGTGCTGCGGCCTGCGCCTGGTTTTCAAACTCACCAGCAAGATAGGTTGCCAACGTAGCCAGCGGACGATTTGCCATAAAATCAGAAAAAGGGCACAGCCTATTTATTATTGCGTCTTATGATCGTGAATATGACGTAATCTTCGGTTCATATTTCGAGTCAACGGCTTGGCAAAGCGACTAAGAAGCGTAACAATAAGTTTACAAAGAGTATTTAGAGCGTTTACTTGTGAACAACGTCCGCACGGTTTCAGATACAAAGCGAGCCTTCTACGGCCAGCACACTCGCCCCATCAATGCGATCTATCGCCGTGTGGTTGAAGAGCTCATGGTAGAAATGCATTTGCTACTGGTGAATGCAGATTTTAACTACGACTCTGTCTACGCCTTAGGCGTTGTCAGTACCTACGATCGCTTCATGCAGGGCTATGAGCCTGCGGGCGATCGCGAGGCTATCTACAATGCGATCATCCAGGCGGTAGAAGCCGATCCTGCGCAGTACCGACGTGATGCTGAAGAAGTGCTTGCGGCGGCCAAATCAGTTTCCAGCCTAGATGGATTTAAGTCAGCGGTTGAAGAGGCGAAGACGTCTGCCGGTAGCGACGCGCTCAAAGGCAATCTCCACAAGATTATTGCCAACCCCAAGTTTAAGTACAGCCGACTGTTTGCTATCGGTCTGTACAACATACTTGAAGTTATTGATGCAGACGCCCTGAACGAAAAGGAAAAGCGTGAGGCACTGTTAGAAGATCTCGCTGGTTCATTTAGCCTAAATGCCGATCTCTTCAAAAAAGATATTGACCTGTACCGCAGCAATCTGGAGAAGATGGCGCAGGCTCAAGAAGTGATGAAGGATATGATTGAGGCTGAGAAAAAGAAGCAGGCAAAGCGTGAGGAAGACAAGAGAAAGCGCGCTGAGGCAAAAGCTGCCAAAGAGTCTGCCGAGACAGCGCCTGCCGATGCAGAATCAGGCAGCAGCGCAGAGTAGAGCCCTGAGTGCTCCTGAGTGATTCCGAGTACTCCCAAGTGATCTAAAGTTCCGAGCAAAACGTCTGATCTCCATAAGATTAGGAAAATTAGGCGTTTTGCTTTGATTTTGACGCGGTGCTGTTCGCTCGAAATCCGCTGCGTCGCAGAATGCGCTTCTGCCGCTGTCTGGCTAGGGCTTGCAGGTCAACGTTGCGGTCTGTTTCGTCAACAATTTCGCCGGTGAGCACTTCAAGCGTGTCTTCGAGTGTGACGACGCCAGAGACGCCGCCATATTCATCCACAACGACCATTAAGTGCTCGCGTAGCGACTGAAAGGTTTTGATCAGACTGTCCGTACGTTCTGTATCGGGAACGTAGTGAACTGCTCGCATGAGCGTTTTGATCGGTGCATTGCTCTGCCCGGTGACGAGCGCCGCGAGCAGTTCTGCTTTCAGGGCAACCCCAATCACGTGGTCGAGATCTTCTTCTATCACCAAAATACGGGTGTGCTGAGACTCAATGATTTCGTTTTGGACCTCTTGCAGGATGGCGCTACCTGGAATGTAGGTAATGGCGACTCGTGGGGTCATGATATCAGCGGCCATCAGGTCATTGAGCCGAAAAACGCGGTCGATCATTTCCGCTTCGTCATCTTCAATCAGACCTTCCTGGTAGCCCAAGATAGTGAGCAGTCGAATTTCTGATTCGTTAGTCACCGGACGCCTACTGCCTTTGGTGAGAGGCGCGGTAATTTTTTCTAATAGCCAAATGAGCGGCGTGCACACAACGGTAGCGCCTTGAACTGGTATGGCAACGGCGATGCCGATTTTCTCGGCGTAGCGTTCGCCCAGCGTTTTCGGTAGGATTTCGGCGAACAGGATAATGGCAAAGGTAAGAAAGGCGGAGAAGATACCTAGCCCCGTGTTGTCGAATAGTTGAGCCGCGATGCGACCGACGACGATGCTGCCAACGATGTTGAAAATATTGTTGAGAATGACAATGGTCGCAATTGGCCGCGAGACGTGCTGCCGGATGCTGAGTAGAGCGATCGCACCTGGACTAGGCTTACTCTGCGCCAGCTGTTTTACTCTTAACAGGGGCACCGAGAGCAAGGCTGTTTCTATGCCAGAGCAGATCGCGGAGCCAATAATAACGATGAAAACTGCGATCGCAAGTTGAATCATTGAGCAAGCCTGAAAAGCGTCAGAAGACGCACACGAAGGAAGCAAAAGGGTTAAAAATCGAAATGGAAAGTGCTTAGGAGCAACAGATGGCTACTGAGCAGATTGCTATATTTATCAGTGTCTGTGTTTAGTTTTATGCACCATTTAGCTTTCCCAAGTCCTTACAGCCCGATGGCTGACCATTGGCCTAGCCAAGTCAACCTATGTCTGGACGACCTGGGCTGTCAATGCTGGAACATGGCTGATATGATGCTTGCTAACTTATGATTTGCCAGCCGCCTGATTGATATCACCTTTTATGAATGACACCATCTTAGATGTTCAAGGTCTTACTATTGAATTTGCCTCTGCTGACGGTGAAGAGCGTAAAAGCGTTCGCGCGGTAGATGACGTTTCGTTTCAACTGCAGCGCGGTCAGACCCTTGGAATTGTTGGCGAATCAGGCTCAGGTAAATCAGTCACCTCGCTAGCAATTATGGGGCTAGTGCCTACTCCCCCAGGTAAGGTGACTAGCGGCCGCATTATTTTTAAGCCGGAAGATAGGCCGCTAGTGGACCTGCGTCAGGTTCCTAGCCGCAAAATGCGGCAGTATCGCGGCGGCCAAATCGCGATGATCTTTCAAGAGCCGATGAGCTCGCTCAATCCGGTGTACACCTGCGGATTTCAGCTGATTGAGGCGATTCGACAGCATCAAAGAATTTCTCAACGTCAGGCGTATGAACTGGCCGTTTCCCAGCTGCAAGAAGTCAGACTGCTACCCCCTGAAGTCAAGCTATTTGAGCAGGTTCAGGGCGAGCTAAATATTGAAGATACAGCGATGATTAGCCGTGAGGTGAAAAAGCGGCAGCGGGCCATGATGGATCGCTTTCCTCATCAGATGTCTGGCGGGCAGATTCAGCGTTTGATGATCGCAATGGCACTTTCTTCTAACCCGTCATTGCTAATTGCCGATGAGCCGACGACCGCGTTAGACGTGACAGTGCAATCGACGATTCTGGACCTACTGCGCGAGCTGCGCGATCGCCGAGGCATGTCCATGGTCTTCATTACCCACGACCTAGGCATCATTGCCGAAATTGCTGACCAGGTTGCGGTGATGTATCAGGGGCAGCTGGTCGAAACAGGCTCTGTCCTCGATATCTTTGAGCGGCCCAGCCATCCCTATACCAGAGGCCTGTTGGCCTGTCGTCCTCAGCCTAAGCAGCGGCTGCGCGAGCTGCCTACCGTCTCTGACTATATGGAAGTCGTGCCTGGCCCAGAGGGCGAGCCGCTAATTCGCGCCAAGCCCCAAACTGACTTTGGCTCTGGGTTGCCACCTGCCACTGAAATCACCCCCAGAGAAATGCAGATGCGCTTAGAGGAACTGCAGGATAAGGGGCCGCTACTGACGGTTGAAAATCTTAAGGTTGGCTATCCGGTACAGGGTGTGTTTGGCCGGATAGAGCGTCACGTTATGGCGGTTAATGACGTGTCTTTTCAGGTGTACAAAGGTGAGACCTTTGGCCTAGTGGGTGAGTCCGGCTGTGGTAAGACGACGCTAGGCCGCGCGCTTTTGCAGCTGATTAAGCCGATGGGGGGTCGGGTGTGGTTTGAAGGCCGCGATTTGACCCGCCTGGGTAACTGGCAAATGCGCAAGCGTCGCCGCGAGATGCAGATAATTTTTCAAGACCCTTACAGCTCCTTGAATCCTAGGATGACGATCGGCGAGGCTATTTCAGAGCCGCTGCGGATTCACGGTGCCATCCGAGGTAGACGCAACCTAAAAGAGCGAGTTCAGTATTTATTAGAGTGTGTGGGGTCAGATCCTACCGCTATTAACCGCTTTCCCCACGAATTTTCGGGTGGTCAGCGGCAGCGGATTTGTATTGCGAGAGCGCTGGCATTGAACCCCAAGTTTATTGTGTGTGATGAGTCTGTTTCTGCGCTGGATGTCTCTGTGCAGGCGCAGGTGCTGAACTTGCTCAAAGACTTGCAAAAAGAGTTTAAGCTGACCTACATTTTTATCTCTCATGATTTGAGTGTCGTGAAGTTTATGAGTGATCGCATCATGGTCATGAATGCTGGTCGCATCGAAGAAATTGGCACCGCAGAAGACATCTACCAGCGCCCTCGCCGTGACTACACCCAGGCGCTAATTTCGGCGATTCCAGAAGGTACCCCAGAACGAATTCAAACGTTACAGCTAGAGAGAGAGCGGCAAAAGGCCTTGCTTTAGAGCGTCCTCTTTAGCATCTCTCTTTAGCGTTCCTCTTTTCTTTCACCCGTGTTTTTACGAAGCAATTCACAAAAACAAATACTTGACTTGATTTGGATTCAAAAGCTAATTAACTGACTAGTATCCGCCACCTTGTCGTCAGACGCCGCTAAAGCGGTGCCTTGCGTAGTGATGAGTTCCTTGGCTAAAGACCTCGTCTGTGGGTTACTAGATGTTCTGCTAGCAGAACATCTACAGATATCCTGATTGGGTTTAAGGTGGTGTGGATCTTGTATCAGCTGGCGTTGGTGACATTGCAAGACAGTCCCCTCTTTCAGTTCTTTCGACCTATTGCGCCAGCGGTTGCCTCACCAATTGCTAATTTTGCCATCAGCTATTTTTGGCATCACTCTTTGGCACCCATTTCCTCATCACTTTCCGACCCGTCTACGTATGCTTTGCTCACGCATTAGCCGAGCAAAATCACGGGCACAATATGGCGGCACTGATTTCATTGCGCAAAACCATAAGCGTTTCTGCCGCACCACCTCAACTCAATACCAATTAATAGGGGACATGAAACAAGCACTTACCTTCTCTCAGCCCGCTACAATGCCGTCAGTCAGCTCGTCAGTTGATTGGGCACCTCCGCAAGTGACTTTTATGACGGCTGTATCTTCTCCCCCGTCTGAACAGCCGTTGCAAAAGTCTGCTTCTGCCGTGGTCGATACCGATGCTTCTAGCGCTAATGCTGGCCCTATTGACGCTCACGCGCTAGCCTCTGCGGTTGAGCGCAACGACGTTGACGCTGTAAAAGCGTTGATCAAAGCGGGCGTAGACCTCCGCCCGCTTTGCTGGTACGACACGCCGGTTCTAGTGACTGCAGCCGCCAAAGGATGTTTTGAAATTGTGCAATTGCTAGTCGCAGCGCGTGCCAACGTGAATACTGGCTACGACCGACTGCCGCTCCACAGTGCGGCTGAAAATGGGCACCTAAATATTGTGCGTTACCTACTGACCGCAGGTGCCTATGCGGAGTCTGAAGATGCGCGTGGCTATGACGTGCTGACGGCGGCAGCTGCTGGTGGGCAGCTGAGCGTCGTACGGTTTCTGGTGACTCACGGTGTGATTACTACGCCTAATGTCGCTCTGCGTGCGATGACGTTAGCGACTCAGAACGGCCACGCCTCAGTATATGCGTTCCTGCAATCGATTTTTTCCCCGGGTGCCACAGTCGCGCCATTGTCTGTCGCGCCATTGTCTGTCGTGCAATCTAGTGAACCTCAGCCCAAAAGCGTCATTGATGAGCTGATTGATCGGTCTGTGGCAGAGCTGAAAGACGCCTTATTTCAAGAGGATTGTCAGGAAGCCTGACTGAGTAGTGGCAAGCCTGGACAGCGGCAGGTATGAGATTGGCTACCTTTGAATGCAATAGACGCTGCCGGTTACAACTCTATTCTCCGGGCCAGGTGCCTTCATTTTCTGACGTGTAAATTCGAGCTGGGCCTGTTTTAGTGCGTAGCAAAATCCTCCGCGGGTCGATCTATCTGGATCGCTGAGCAGACAAATGCCGCCGGGGGAAAGAACGGCTTTGATAAAGGTAATCAGCGGTGCTATGTTCCGTTCTTCGTAAATGACATCGGCTGCCAGAAGTAAAGGAACCTGTAGATTAGGGGGGACGCGCCAGTCGAGAGGTCGGGTTTTGAAGTTGTGGAAGCCATTGGCGATCGCATTGCGCGCAGCAAACTTTACTGCCGTGGCATCGTAGTCGCTAAAAATAACGTGCATGCCTAGAGAGAGGGCCACAATGCCAGATAGGCCCACGCCGCAGCCAATTTCTAGGGCCGTTTGGTTCTGGGGCCAGTCTTGCTGTAGCAGTACTTCGCCCAGCATCTGTGAAGACGGCCAAAGCTCCGCCCAATAAGGCATATATTCGTCAGCGTGAAAAGCGTCGTGCGTGCTGGGATGATCTAGCAGCTGGTCAGCATTGCCAGGGTAAGCAATGCTGAATGTTTTAGTGTTAGTGCCAGTACCAAGCGTGATGGATTGGTATGTAAGCTGTTCTACGGCCTCTGCGGGCGTGGTGTGGATAAAGCCTTTGGTTTCTTCTTTAGTTTTTTGGGGTGAAGAAGAAGCTAGAGGGCTATCCGGCTGGTCGTTTGCAGAGGGCATAAGATAGGATCGAAAATATTTATTGGTTAGTCTCTCACAAGAGTCGCTTGCGGACTCTGTTTTGGAGGCTAAGCGCAAAATGGCTAAAAGAAGAATGGCTGCAAAAGCTGAAGTGTTTACTGTTCCTGCTATTGTCGGTCGTCTTGCGCTAGTCGCGCTGGGCACGATGCCCTTGGTGATGAGCTGTCAGCCTCAGGTCAATGACGAGGCAACGTCTGGCACTGTTTCAGAAACGGGTAGTATCGCGGGCTCTCAGTCTAAGGATGAACCGGCAAAGCCTAGCGGTTCTGTTGGAGGGGTGCGATCGCAAAAAATCACCTTCCGAACGCCCAACGGTACGCCCGAATTTTCTCTCCAGTTCAAATCCAGCGGCGGTAAGCTGCTGGATGCTTCTGGTAACGTTATCGCCAATCTCATTTTGCAGAGTGACGGTGCGGTAAAACTAACAGACGCTAACAACAACGTAGTCGGCTATGTGAATCAAACCGAAGACGCTGTTCTTATAGAAAGTCCCAAACGCAGTAAGACGCTATTTTCCTTCGTTCAAGAATCCGATGGCAACGCACTGTTGACCCGTAACAACGGTTCTACGGTCTATCAACTTACTGCAACAGATGATGGATACAGCGTTGACTCAGGCAAAGCTGTTCTCTACGCAGTACAGGCTAAAAAAGGCTCGGGGCAGCTGCAAACAACAAACGGTCAAACTGTGATGGCAGCAGATGGTGAGATCACCCCAGCGGCCCTGGCCGCTTTTGGTTTTGAGAAGCTGTCTCAAGCTCAGCAAGCGGGCTTAGCCTATGCTCTTTCGATTGAATCAACTTAGAGCTTGCACTTGGAGATAGCCTTACGATTTTGTGTTAAATGCCTACTCGAACGTCTCTTGCTTGAAAGGATAGGGTAGCAGGCTCTAAGCTCCCAGATGTGTTTCCCAGCAAGTCAACAAGAGAGATTTGGCTTGCTCTTGAACTGGCATTTGTTACAACCAGAGTAACTTTCACAGGAATGTTACTTGCAAAGGGGACAACCTGATAATTTTGAGCTTCTATATTCCCGACTTTAATAGTGCTGACAGCGTATTGATTTCCTTCTCCGTCAACTAATCTACTGTTCGCTCTATGTCCGCTCGCAAAGAGTCGAATATCGATATCTTCATTGGTGTTCGTGACTAACGTATCGCAAGTGATAGTGCTGTCTCTTTGTGAGCACCCTCTAGATTGAAAAATGAATCCATCCGGTGCTGAACTGCTACCTGCTCCTACCGTGGCCAACAATTCTGGCTCTGACGTGTCTTCTACTGATGGGTCTGCGGCAATGGGTTCAGCCTCACCGCTCTCAAAGTAAGCGGAAATCGCCTCTGAGAGAACGCGAGATTTGTTTTTATCGGTGATATTCTTGCCTTCAGTTTGCAGATGAGTTTCTAATGCCTTGACAGTAGCTGGTGATAGCTCCACCAAGGCAGGGTCTGTAATCGCAATTTCTCGGCCTGTCTGAAAGCCACTAGACGCACCTGCTACTAGTGCGGAAAACGCCAGCGTTAGCAAGAACAACGTCGTATAAACAAAGACCCTCTCTTTTTGCCGGGTCTCTGAGTTCTTAAAGAAGAACACGACCATCAGCGAGATGATAATGGCTACTAGCGCAAAGATACCAAACATACTGCCTGACTCTCGCAATATGTCTGGCAGGTACTCTACTAGACTAAACGCGTCACCCGCTCCGGTTCCTAGCATGTCGAGGAAATACTTAATGACATCGGTGATAATGTCCTTCACGTCGCTCAATGACCTCGCTAAGATTACGCATACCAAATGCTACATCAGAGATCCTTGTGATTTCTTACGAAAATATTGAATTTGGCTCTGTTTTCTTAAGCTGCTTCAGGTTGTTCTCAGTGATTTTGCGTTGGAGCTGCGATCGCCTCTACGCTATGCTCAGCCTGTCATCAGATTGCACACTATGAGAGTTTTGAGAGCGTCGATTATTACGGTTGTAGCGGTTTTGAGCCTCTATGTATGTAGCTCATTGTTTCTAGAGACAGCAGACGCAGAGACCGCAAACGCTATTTCTGAAATAAATTGGACCTATCAGGGAGAAACAGGGCCGGATTTTTGGGCCGACTTAGATACCGACTTTGCAGCTTGCAAGAGCGGCCAATCTCAATCACCAATTGATTTAACAGGTGCGAAAGCCGTAGATTTGCTCAACCCCGAGTTTCATTACGAGCCAGTGCCGCTAAACCTGCTGAACAACGGCCATACGGTTCAAGTTCCCTACGCGCCGGGCAGCTATCTAATGCTGGAAGGTCAACGATACGATCTGTTGCAATTTCATTTTCACAGCCCTAGTGAGCATGCCATCGATGGTCAGTCAGAGCCAGTAGAACTACATCTTGTTCATCGAAACGAAGTAGGTGAGCTAGCGGTTGTTGCGGTATTACTGCATGCCGACGAGGTGACAGGCGCTGCGTATCAGCTTATGAGCCAAAATCTTCCGTATAAAGCTGGTGATAAAGTCCGCACTGACGCAACTATAAATGCCGAGGATCTCTTGCCACAGCAGACGACAACCTACCGATACAGTGGTTCACTCACAACTCCACCTTGCTCTGAATCAGTCACTTGGCTCGTAATGAGTCAGCCAGTTTCCTTACCCAACGAGCAATTAACTCAGTACGAAAAGCTTCTCAATCACAATAATCGTCCGCTTCAGTCTCTACACAAGCGCTCAATACAGCTTGATGCATCAAGTTAACCCACGGGCGTTAAAAAGTTGACATACTCTCATTTTGAGAGTAGACTGTATTGGCTGGTAGTCAAAAATCACACGCTCAGGCGAAGTAAATCTGAGTCATATAATTAATTATGAACCAAAAAATCTATGCACTTCATCAAGAGAAAAAATGTTGAACGTGATTTAGCAAGACTCCCAAAAGAAGTGAAAACATCTGCGTTAGCGTGGCTGTCTGTTGTAGAGAAGAAAGAGACCAAGTGGCTGAACTTTTCAGATGTCCGAAACACCTACGCTAGAGCCAGTCAGGTCGGAAAGCTATATGTATTCGATATCAAAAGCTACAGACTTATTGTCGGTATCAACTTTAGAAAGCAGACCGTTTACTACAAAGCAATCTTGTCTCATTCTCAATATGACAAAGGTCTTTGGAAAACAAAATTTTCTCGTAGCAAGCAATAGTCTGTATTCTCTTTAAGTTCACACTTTAATCTATGGTTTTTTTGGAGGAACGATTTGCGCATATGCAACAATTTCTGGTCTCTGATGATGCTTCTGCTGATGTATCCTATGGCAATCTTTTACAGTCAGTTCAACCTAAAAAAATAGAAACTGAGAAAGACTACGAGAAGTTTCTATCTGTGCTGGAGAGTTTGTTGGAGAAAGACGAAGATAGCGGGCTTTTACCCTCGGAGGATCTTTTGGTTGATTTGTTACTTGTTTTGGTTCAAGCCTATGAGAAGCAAGCTACAGACCTGCCCAGTGCTAGCCCTCTGGATGTTTTACGCCATCTAATGGAAGCTAATAACTTGAGCCAGGCTAATCTTGTCGGAGTCATTGGCTCTAGTGGGGTTGTCTCCGAAGTTATGAATGGCAAGAGAGAAATCAGCAAATCACAGGCTCGTAGCTTAGGTGAGCGCTTTAAGGTTTCCTACAAGCTCTTTCTTTAGGCTCTTTCTTTCCTTGAAAAAAATCTTCGGTTAAAGCTCCTTTCAAGATCCAGCGACTTCTACTCTTCCTCTGCGCTTGTCTCATCTACTGCAGAGTATTGTGCTTTGCCGTCCTCGGAGCTGGTGTCGGCGGCAGTCTCATCCTCTTGTTCAGTTGCTACAATCACTTCTTTGAATCGCACCATCTCCTGCCTAGGGTCAGCGTAGCTCAGTCGAATAGTCAGTCTTTCCCCAACTTCCACGGCTCTATCAAAGCGCATCACAAATTCTAGCCCTAAGTCTTCAAATATAATTAGCCCAAGGCTTTCGTGCTCCCTGAGCCAACGAACCATCATCACATCCCACGGCTGCCCGGGGTTGGCTTCGTCCTGCCGCTTGAGATATTCAATAGCCCAATATTTTTTGGTTTGTCGCTCTACCATTGTCGCTTCGTAGGCGGCGTTAGAAACGCTGGCAATAATCTCTGGCATTTCGGTTGGGGTAAAGGGTAAGGCTGCGCCGCGTAAGTGCGCTTTGATTTGAAAGTGACCCATCAAGTCGGTGTAGCGGCGGATGGGGGAGGTGACCTGGCAGTATCGGTCGAGCCCGAGGGTGGCGTGGCGAGCAGGGGTGATGCTCATTTCGCTGCGGGTCATGCAGCGACGGATGGCGGAGTCGCGTACCCAACCGGCTTCGAGCTGCATAAGTTCTTCTTCGGGGGGAAGCTCTGGCTGGGGTTGGCTGCGAAAAGGCAGTGGCAGTTCGTTGTCTTCGCCGTAGCGAGCGGCAACTTCGCCGGTAAGAATCATCATTTCGGCGACCATGTCGCGCGAGTTTGATGAAGTGAGCATGTCGATAGTGATGGTGTCGTTAGCTGAATCGACTTTGATTGAAGATTCTGGAAGTTGAATGTTGATTGCTCCTTGGGTTTTCCGCCAGGCTTGGCGACTTTTCGCAAGTTCTGCGATCGCCAATAACTCGCCTTCTGCCGTCACCCCTAGCTCAATCATTTCATCCGCGTCTTCGTAGGTCAGCCTGTACGTCGGCTTTACCAGACTCGGTTGGATACTGTACTCGGCCACACTACCGTCTTCATTCAAAATGACGCCAAAGCTCAACGCATGACAGGTCTGTCCCTGCACTAAACTCATTGGGCCCGACGCTAGCTCAAACGGAAACATCGGAATCACGCCTGTAGGTAGATACACCGTGGTGCATCGTCTACGGGCTTCTGTGTCTAACAGGTCGCCTGTCGCAAGCCAGCGAGTTGGGTCGGCGATATGAATCCACAGCTTTTGACGACCGTCTTCTAGGGGTTCACAGCTGAGGCCGTCGTCGATTTCTCGGGTGCTTTCATCGTCGATGGTGTACAGCTTGAGGTGTGTGAGGTCAATGCGATCGCCCCCGGATTCAGCTGGCGGCTCATTGATAATCTGCTCAACTTGAGCGGTGAGTTCTTCTGGAAACTGGGTAGGAATCTGACGCCGGCGCAGGGCTAAGTTCTCATGCTTTTCCCAAATGCGAAGGGCAACAAGAAAATCAAAGGCCGCTTCGGGCGACTTCTCTTGATCTAGTGCGGTGAGGATGTCCTGCGCGGCTGCCTTTTGGGTAGATTCATCCCCGAGTAAGGCATACCGCTCAACAATTTCAAGGCGCGGGCGATCGCTCTTTTCCCAGACGGCTGCTTCGCCTGCCAGAACGGCTCTTGCCCGAGAAAAGAACCCTTCTTTTTCCTCTGCTTTTGCGGCCTCACGGGCTAGTTTATGCTGTAGCTCTTCGACTTGAGCGGTCGAGCGGGGCTCGTAGTGATCGCCTTTTTGCTTGAAGAAAATTTTGTCAGCGCTGAGCAAACAGTGAGCTGCGTAGCAAAGCGGTGGGCTTTGATCAGAAAACAGCAGCTGTGCTAGTGATTCTGGTGTAGCGGTTTCTTCTAGCTCAGTGAGTAGCTCCCAGGCAATCTCTAAATTATCTGGATCAATATAGCCTTCTGCTTCTTTGATAAACCATTCAATTTCAGACTGCTCGTACGTTGCCTTGGTAACTTCATAGATCACCTGGCGCGGATGGATCGTATGAGACTGTCCGCGCTGATCTACTAGCACCCAGTTCTTTTTGCCTTCAGGGCGATCGGCGACCGCTAGATGAGGGGTCCCTTTAAGCTTAAATTCTACGAGCGTTCCTTTTTCCACCGGGTCCTATTTGATTTCCTAAGGCAATAAAAAAGCTATCAGCGCTACTTGTCAAAGTACCAGACAAAAGAAACCGTCTTTATGTCTAACGCGGATAGCTTGATATTAATTTGTTTTGAGCTACACAAATTCTGGAAAACCCAGTTCAGCCGCTAGGCCAAAATGGGCATATCTCTCTAGCCGTCTTCGTTGACGTAAGGTAGCAGTGCTACGACGCGAGCCCGCTTGATTGCTTTTGTCAGGTCGCGCTGCTGCTTAGCCGTCAGGCCCGTAATGCGACGAGGCAAAATTTTGCCTCGCTCGGTGACAAACTTGCGGAGCAAATCTACATCTTTATAGTCGATTTTTTCACCCGGCTTGATGGGCGAAACTCGACGACGGAAGTAAGCCATAATCCTTGATCTCTATTTCTACTGATTTTCTATTACTTAATTTCTTTGTGGTTGGTGTGCTTATTGCAGTGGGTGCAAAACTTCTTCAGCTCTAGGCGACCCGTCGTGTTGCGACGGTTCTTTTGGGTGGTGTAGCGAGAAACCCCATTGGAACGCTTTTCGGGGTTAGTGCGGCACTCGGTACATTCGAGTGTGATTACGAGACGGACGCCTTTTGCCATGATCTAGAAATTTGTGTTAATGCAGTTTTCAATTATTACACAAGAAGGCCGAAATTTAACCGGCTAATTTGATTCAGATAGACGGGACTATCTGAATCAAATTAGCCCGGTCTGGTTTGATTATTCTGATCTCTTTACTTTCTGTGTTTCATAGGGGTTAAAGCTTCATTGCCATTTCTTGCTCTCTTATTTGCTGTCTTGGGTACGGAAAGCTGCTTATCTTCCCGGTCGCTTGGAATCCTTTTCTTTTGTAGAGTGCGATCGCGAACCTGTTCTCATTGCTCACTTCTAGAACCAAGCGACTATAGCTCTCTGCGCGTGCCCAACTAATGACAGTGTCAATAAGTGCCTCGCCAAGCCCAATTCCTCTCGCCTCTGGGGCAACCCACATTGAAATCAGCTCTGCTACCGTTGTCTTTTCCGCATGTGGTGAGCTTCGTACAATGCCACTGTCCTGCCCATTGAGGAGTGCAATAAAAGTAGGAAGTGATTGAAGTTGTGCGGACCAACGACTCTTTGACCAGGTGTTTGCTTCCTGAAATGTCGTACCAAAAGCGTCAGGAGCGTCTTTAAGCGCATCCAATCGAACCTTCTGGAGCCGTTCTTCCTCACCTGGCTGCAATCGCTGAATTTCTATAGCCATTCTACGTAATTTGGAAATCGTCTATGTTGTCCTTTGCGATTACCTTTAAGCATTTCTAAATTGTACCGGTCGACTTTTGCTCAACCCCAAATCCAACGAGTGCCAGCTTGTCTAGCGGTTGCCCCTCGGGTGGGCGGAGGTAGTTAAAGATGCGGCGGATGCGCATTTGGGGGTTGATGAGGGTGATGGAATCGACGGAGATGACGCGGGTGTAGCGAGTAGTCATGAGTAACTCGCGGGTGCGGGCGTCGAAGCGGAAGTCAGAGACGATGGGTCGCTCTTCTTCGTAGGCTTTGTCGCGCAGGTATGCGCCTTCTAGTACGGTTTCACTGTTGACGGTCTCGTCATTGGGGACGAATGCCAGGTTGAGTGACTGGTCTTTCGTGACGCCTGCTTCAGAAATGGTGTGAAAGACGAGGTGGAAGCCAGGACATATTTCCATTCGATCGCTCACCTTAAAAGCATTGTCTATCATCACTTTGATCTTTTGCTCGGCGGTGAGAGGCTGCACTTGAAAGTCGGTGTGCGATCGCTCAATCGCCCCTTCACTCAAGTAGTGATACGTCCGCTCAGAATCCCAGCTACCGACACAACTTTCAAAAAACTGATGAAAAACCGTAAGCGCTGACGCCATCGAAACCTGCCTGTTGTTGTAAGCCAATACCTTTAGATTACAGAGAACTCAGCTTTTCTTGAACTAGCCAATCGGTAGACTCTACGTTCATAGCCTTGACGGATTCTCCCAATTTTTCTAGCGCCATGATGGCGGCGTATTGTAAATCCCAAATAGGAACCGTGAGCGCGGTTTTGAGTTCGCTGATTGCGGTCGGCACTCCGAGTTCTCCTAGCGCGATCGCCGCGGCTACCCGAGACTTTTGAAACTGAGGGGCCTTATTGTGCAGCGCGGTGACAAGCAGGTCATACGCCTCGGCAACGTTTAGCCAGCCGAACAGCCGCATCATATGATAGTGCGCGCCATAGTCGTTGTAGCCTTCTGCCTCATAGCTTTTAATCAGCGCAGCGGGCGCGGCTGCGGCGTAGTTTTCAATCAGTGTCAGGCTACCTAAGTAGCACCGCCCAAAGTCTGTGCCATACAGCTCTTGAATTAGGCCGCTGACGTCTGGAACCTGCTGATAGCTATGCACGAGCGCCACATTACCTGGATGGTCGCGAATGACTTTTTCTAGGGTTCGTTGAATTTGCGAAAACTTGAGGTCTCCTGCGGCTATAGCAGGCTGAGCCAGCAGTCGAATGCCCCTAAGGCGGAAGACCATCGAAACCGGACATTGCGCAATGTTGGGAATAGCGCGAAAGTAGCCCGTGTCAATCAGATCTTGAATGCTGCCGCGCCGGGCATTGACGTTAGTACTTTGCAAAAAGCCCAGCACCTTGGCCATTACCTGCTCGTCGCCCGTAAGCTGATACATTGCCGACAGCGCTGCGCTGGCAATTGGACCACTATCGCTGCTGACAAATCGTTTGATGCGCTCGGCAGCGGGCGTATAGTTCAGGCTTGCCAGGGTGTGAATAATCGTCCGATAGCTTTGATTATCTCGCGCTAGCTGTTTGGCCAGCTTTTCTAATATGTCGGTATTGTCGGTGCCAATTTCACCGATTGCCCAAGCCGCGTTTTCTACCAGATAGTTGTCTTCATCGTCCAAGCAGCTTTCGATGGCACCCAGGGCAGGTTTTGCCTTCAGTCGGCCCAGACTTTCTACCGCTTTGCGACGAACGATACGATTATCCAGATCAGTGTCAGTATTATTAGCCGCTCTGATTAGGGATGCGATCGCCGCCTCACTGTCAAAATTTACCAGGTGCGAAGCCGCAATGTATCGGCTAGAGGCTTCATCCGAATCGTCTGCTGGACTATCTAATATTTCGATTGCCTGCGCTTCAGTAAGATTAAACAGACTAGAAAATCGATTATCCATCTGATCTAAAGCGGCCCGAAAACTGTTTACTCTATATAGGATCGCACTAGTCGGACGAAAATCAAAAATTACTGACGGGCGGTCATCTCCTTTAGCGAATTTTGTAAGCGACTTTAAAAAATAAACATGACTAGCCCCCATCAGCCTGCTCCTCTTTCTCAATCAGACGCCGACGCGCTGATTATTGATGTGCAGACACAGCTGAATACAGAGACCTTCGACGCAACAGACGACGCGCTGATTGTGAAGCTAGTAGAAGGGTTTAACGACACGCGTGGCATGAAGCGGCTGGCCTTTGCTGAGATTTTAGGGCGAGTAGGCAAACCCGCAACCCCTGCGCTGATTGATGGGTTGGCCAATCATGAGAACCCTGTGGTGCGCCGTGCCTGTGCCAAGACGATGACATTAATTGCGGACCCAACCACGATTCCAACGCTGGTCCATGCGCTGCGGCACGATGACGATACGGTAGTGCAGGCTTCGTCAGTAGGGGCGATCGCAGTGATGGGAAAAGAAGGCGCACAGGTGCTGTTAGATATTGTGCGATCGCCTGACTACCCTGACAGCTCCAAAGGTTTGGCAACTTGGGGCTTGGCTTTTGTGGGTACAGAAGGCGCGGAGTATCTGTACGCGTCGATTGATTCTGACCAGGAAGAAGTCCGCAGCGCGGTGGTGGGCGCTTTGACCTCGCTAGTGCAAGAAAAGGAAGACCAGCAGGCACTGGGTCTGATTATCAGCGGGCTGACCGATTCCGCTGCGATGGTGCGCTCCGAGGCGGCAGCGGCCCTGGGTAAGCTGAGCAATCCGGAAGTGGTGCCTCATCTGACGACCGTGCTAGACGATGCCGATGTGGACGTGCGTAAAACAGCGGCGATGGCGATGATGAAAATTGGGGATGCGAGTGCGATCGCGCCATTGCAAAGCGCTCTGGAAGAAGAGACAGACGAAGCGATTGTGCCAGTCTTTAAGCTTGCGATCGCTCAGCTGAAGAAAAAGCAAGAAGAGGACGAAGACGGCTGGGATTAGGCCAGTGAGCTGAGCTTAGAAAAGCCCGTACCGCTCAGACCGCGAAGGCTCTCATAGATTCTTGCCGACAATTTATCAGACACAGTTGATTTTCGGCGTGTATAGCAATGGCCAGATGCATTTGGCCATTGTCTTAGTGAACATTCCCTGGCGCCGCAGAGCGACGCGGGGTCTCATCGCTGCTGACCACATACGATTGAGCTTGAAAATTCAGCACTCTCCCGCGAGCTACAAAGTTATTCGAGACAGCAGAAACTAATCGTTTTCCAAGCTTTTAGCTGTGTCATCACTGGTTCCGTAATCTATGTGTCAGTAGAAGTCAGCCCTGATAAGTTCTGGCACGGAAAATGAGGTGCGATCAAAAATGAGGTGCGATCACCTGATGCAGTACTCTGATGTCAGCTTGCACCAGAAAAGGTACGATAGTGGCCGATAACCAAAAACGCATACCTGCTCTGTTTTACCAGTCTGAATCTGGTAAGCAGCCTGTTCGGGACTGGCTTATGAAGCTTGAAGTCGCTGATAGAAAGACAATAGGCACAGATGTCAAAACCGTAGAGTTTGGTTGACCTATCGGGATGCCGACCTGCCGCCCAATGGGTAAAGGTCTATACGAGGTGCGCTCGTCTCTTTCGGGTAGGCGGATTGCGCGAGTCCTCTTTTGTATCTACGACGGCCAAATGGTTCTGCTACACGGGTTCATCAAGAAGGCACAGAAGACACCGAAGCAGGAGTTAGACATCGCTCTTGATAGAAAGCGCAAAGTAGAGGCCAGCTCATGACGCACAATCTGCATATTGGCTCTTCGCTCGATGAGTTACTAGAAGAAGACGGCATCCTAGCCGAAGTTAGTGCGATCGCCATCAAACGAGTGTTGGCATGGCAGGTATCTGAAGCAATGAGCAACCAGGGCTTGAACAAGTCCCAAATGGCAGAACAAATGAGGACAAGCCGGACATCGCTCGATAGGCTGCTAGACCCAGAGAATACGTCTGTCACGCTAAAGACACTGGAGCGAGCTGCGACTGTATTGGGTAAGCGTCTACAGATAGAGTTAGTGGACATAGACGAGAGCGACGTGGCAGTGGTCAGGTAACCGTTATTCTATCCAAGTAACGACTAGCTGTGTCCTATGCTGTACAGGCATTTCTTTAATCTGAGGAGATGCCTGTTATACGCACCAAGCTTATGTACATCAGCTGTCAATTCTGTTATCTTGCGCTTCCCTTGGCTTCGCGCGAACTGATGGCATGTTCTAGTCTAGGCAGCGCACTTTCAGCCGTCTCGCGCACGTAGCTATCGACAGACTCATCTTTGATCAGTTCTTTGAGCACGTCTACCGCGCGTGGATCGCCGATAGAACCCAGTGTATTTGTAATCGTGAGTGCGATCGCCACATTATCTGTCGTCTTTAGCACCTCCAGTAGTGTCTCAACCGCAGGCACCCCAATCTCGCCCATTGACATCACCGCTGCAATTTGTACCACCGGATATGGATCTTCCATCGCCTGGCGCAACCCGTCTAGCCCCGCCTGTGGAAAAGGCTCGTCTGGATGATAGACCGCAATTTGTGCCATCGCTTTTGTACAGCTAGCACGAACCGTATCATTTTCAGCATTCAGCATCTGGTCAACCACCGTAGGCACAGCGTCCATGCCCACCGCACCCAGTGTTTTTACACAGGCCCGGCGATACACCACGTCCTCTTCACCCAGCGCTGACATCAGCGTTGGAATCGTGTTCTCATCGCGATTCTCTACAATTTCAGTCATCGCGCGCTGACGCATCTGCGGATTGGGATGCTTGAGCTGGTTAAAAACGGATTCGGCAACCATGAGCTTTAAATGAGAGTTCTGATTGAGTAAACGGCAAAAAGATTGACAGTAAATTGGCAGTAAAAAGGACTCCTGGAAGTCCCTAGCAACAGGGTGGAAAACCAGAAGTCCTTATTTTTCAACACCTAAGCTAGGTAACAACTAAGTGACTAGCTTAAGCCCATTCAATTAAGAAAGGGAGTTGATAACGTAGTCGAGCAAGGAACGGAACTCAGTGAGTGCCTGAGGAGACATGTCACGAGGCGCACATGCACGGTCACGAGTGAACTGCATAGCAGTTACGTAAGGTGCTGTAGGCAGGTTCAAAGAACGATACACTTCACGTGCACCTGCAATGCCCCACTCGTCCAAAGGACCAGTACCGCCAACAACTAGGCAGTAGTTGATCAGACGTAGGTAGTGCTTGATATCGCGAAGGCACTTGTCCTTCTTGCCTTGGTTGCCGCCCGCTTCACCTTCGTTGGTGAGGTAGGGGTACTTCTTGAACGCAGCGTCGTAAGCTTCCTGAGCGACCTGGTCGATACCAGCGTTTAGCTTCTCAGCAGCTTCTAGGCGAGCAGCCGCACGCTGCAAACCACCTTGAACAGCCTGCAAATCAGCAGCGCCAGGGAAACGTCCAGCTGCATCAGCTGAAGCGATAGCAGAGGTTACAACAGATTTCATGATTTAATTCTCCAAGTGATGTTTGATCTATCAACTAAATAAAGTCGAGGTTGTTTTGGTCTGGGCTAATAACCTAAAGAAGTTACTAGGAAAGAGCAGAAACAACGCGATCAAAGTAACCAGCAGCTTCAGAAGCGAGCGCTGAGCAGTCGCCTTGAGCAGCTTCGTTCTTGTTGTAGCGCTGACCACCAGCTTCAGGGCTGTTAGTACCCTTGAGGTGAGCAATGCTGGAAGCCTTCATGATGTTTACTGCGCGAGCAGAGGAACCAGTCGGTACGCCTAGCGCAGCGTAAGTTTCTTTCAAACCGTTTAGGCAACGATCGTCGAGTACGGAAGCATCACCTGCGAGCAAAGCGTAAGTGACGTAGCGTAGAATGATTTCACCGTCGCGTAGGCAAGCAGCCATGCGACGAGTGGGGTAGCAGTTACCGCCGGCTTGAATCAAGCCAGTGTTCTCACAAATCATGCCGGAAACTGCGTCAGATACGATGCAGCTAGCGTTGGAAGCGATCGCATTTACAGCGTCCAAACGCTTGTTACCTTCGGATACGAAGCTTTTTAGAGCGTCTAATTCGCCGCCGCCGATAGTAGCAGTCTTAGTGTCGGCCGTAACAACGGCTCTAGAGAAAGCGTCAAGCATCAAGCTCTCCTTCTTCTTAATACAGCAGCTGGTGTTTTGTAACCAGTGAGACAACTTTAAAAGACGACCCCCCTGTCAGTCTTCTTTATTAAAAACAAAGCAATAATCCGTTACATTGGTGATTGAACTAAGGCTACAGGTCAATACCATAAGGGAATCAGGCTTATCATAAAAGAATGGCTACTCGTTACAAAAGCGAACTTTTGCTTAGCGTTTCGTAATATTCTGGCGTAGGTGCGATCGCCTACCCCTCTCTGCTAACTTCAACATGCATATATAAGGAGAGTATTTATACATCTATATATAAAGGAGAGCATGCACATACAGGGCGAGCCTGCAAATGGATGCAGTTCTCTCGCGCTCTCGCGCGCTCTATTGATAGAAGTGATAGAAGCGAAGCCTGATAGAGGCAAATAGAGGTGATCGAGGTCGAGAACGCCAAGGCATAGAGACAGCGAAGACAAGAGTAAGACAATGACAATAGGGCCGCGTTGATCAAGAGAGATTAACGCGGCCCTATTGTCGAGATATATAGTCTGGGTTTCTCTGGTCTTGTAATCATAGACTGATTACAGTTGTGACCGCTGGGGCGGCAGTCATTGCCTTGTTGGTGATTGCCCCATTTTATAAGAGGCAAGATGGGTTAGACCGCCTATGCATTTTTAAGCAAATGCTTGACGAGATTGTCTTTAACCATCATCTGTCTCATCACCTCAACGACGTACTCTTGAGCCTGCTCTAGACTCAGGCCCTTCACCTGGTCTTGAACCACTTTTAGCTTGAACTGCTGCTCCATACTGAGATTCCCGGGCATGTTGTCTTTGCCTGTTGTACTCATGGCGTTTGCTTTCCTCAAAAAGGTTAGATAGATCTTGATAATTTAGATAGATCTTGAATAGGCGATTAGCCTAAATCTGTAGAACCCATAAAGGCTCCTTGTTGCTAGAGGGCAATGTGACGATAGTCACTCTTAAATCAGGCTCAATCAGCTAGACATAGCCAGCGGTAACTAAACTTGATTAATTGGATTCTAGCTTGCACGCACATTATCGTCAAATTGTAAATGCATTCCGTAGCAAGTGTTACTTAAGTTTATTTTTTTAGGGGCTTGGGTGGTTTATCCCTCTTTAGACAGAGTGTCTAGAAGAATGGAGGGCGATGTACGCTCTTGATGACCTTTGCCTGAGCTAGTTCAGCTGCTCACGGCCTTTCTGAATTATGAATAAATGTTAACGATTTGCCTATCAAGGCGAACTCCTTCATAAGGCGTGTTTTGTGGTGGCGCAGTTCTATAGCAAAAGAGTGATGCCAATCAGCCTCCCTAAGTTGGGCGCGTTTCTATCGTGCTGCTGGCACACTGCTGGAATATATATGTCCGTACTTGGCAAAATCTGTATTGGCAGTAGCAAAGTGTAGGCCGCTATAGTAAATAGATACTTAAGTTACTGACAGTCTGAGTAAAATCGACTTTGTAGAAGGGAAAAACGGGCGAAATGAACGTAATGGAATTTTTCCAGCAGAGTGCTGGGCAGTGGCAGTCTCAACGTACGACACACCACTTACCTTTTCGCCGGGCTGAGCTAGGCGGTTCTAATATCTCAGTCGAAGCGCTGCGGGCGGACAACGAAAAAGTGGTCGAAATTTGTAAGCTTCACGATGTAGACCCGACTACTGCAGTCGGCGGTGCCTACGTCGAGTGGAACGGTGCTATGGCCTGGGATAAGGACGATGAAAGCCACAAGGGCTCTACCGTGTTTGCGCTCGTCCCAGATGCAGACAACCCGCAGACTGGCAACTTGCTCAGAGAGCGTGGCTACGCAGAAATTGTGCCAGTGATTGGCCGCTTTGAAATGGACAGTGAAAACGGCTTGGTGCTCACGACCGAGTACGAAACGATGAGTTCTATTGAGCGGTTTTGGTTCCCTAACCCCGATCTACGAATGCGTACTAGCGTTGTGAAGCGATTTGGTGGGCTGAGTACGGCTTCTTTTTGCGCGGAGTCGCGAGTTGAAACGGTGCCAGCGCAGGAGAAGGATGATGTAGCGGCGAGAGAGGCCGTTGCGGTCGGCGCGCAGTAGTGTTCGTTTGGCTGGTGATCGCTTGGACAATAGTTCGCTCGGGCAGTAGACCCTGCCGTCTAGGCTTGGTGAGTGGGATTTGATGCCGGAGTGCTTAGCTGCTGGATGATTTCAGTCCAGTTGAGCGCTCGGGCATAGTCTAAGGGCGTCCAGTTGCGATCGCACCGCAAAGTCCTATCTGCCCCCAGCGCCAGCAGTGCTCTAACCGAAATAGTCCGCCCATACAAAGCCTCTAGGTGAAGCAGCGTCCGTCCCCCGTCGAACTTTTCGGCCAGTAGCGATGGATTCGCGGGTATTTGTTTGCGCATCTCATTGGCAATGACGGTTTCAAATGGGCTTGTCCCATCGGGTACATGCACCGTCGCGGGTGGCGGAAAACTTAATCCCCAGGCAGCATCGTAACGCGCTCGTTCGGCTGTATCCATTCCTGCTCTGGTTAGCTGAACGGTGTAGCCCCCATAGACTTTTTCCTTGATTACCCCAATCCAGTCACCCAGTTGGGCGATCGGAAACGTGACGGTATCACCTGCTGCGACAGACATCAGCTCGTTAGGCGCATTCATCAGCACGCCCGTCATCGCAACGCCGTCAAAATCTATCTTCTCTACCCACATATGCTCGACTGGCGCATCAGAATCTGCAAAGTTATCTGAGAACGCAACCTTTACAGCGGCTAAAGATAGCGCTGGCACAGGCCGACTAAAATCTAAGGCGACCTCCTTCCAAAAGTGCTTAAAAGTAGCCCTGGCGTTTTGAGAGGCTCGCAGCATCTGAGGGGCAGCATTTCGGTGAAATGTCGCTGGCATACCGCGTTCAGACTGCGCTTGGGTAGTATCGCTCATGAAAGCTTAGAGATATATTTTATTGATACTGATGCACCGAACACTTGTAGACATACTATCTCTGTTTAGTCATCGCAATAACGCTGGCTACTGTCATGGCAGGCACTTCGTCTAGGGTGGGCAGCGGTTCATCACCTGAGTAAATGAGCGGCAGATCTTGTGCTTGCCATGCCCAAACCTGCTGACGTCGAATATCAATCAGCCAGGCCAGCTGTGTTCCCTTGCTAATACAGTGCAGAATTTTCTCTTGAAGCTTGAGGGTACTTTGATCGGGTGAGCGAATTTCAATCAGCCAGTCAGGCGCACCCTGAAAAGGGCCGTCCGTTTTAGGTAAACGTTCGATCGCTATGACTGCAATATCAGGGACGGGAGAAAAGGGCGGAATAATACAGCGTAGCTCTTGAATGGCTTCGTATTGCTGAGTTTGCTGATTAATTGCGATGACAAGATTACGCTGAAGGCGAGAGTGGAAAAGTGTAGGCATAGGCTTTTGCTGCGATCGCCCATTAATAAGCTCCCAGGCTGGTGATTCCTCTATATCAGGCTGGTTAAGGAAGGCTTCCAAGGGGTCAGCTGTAATAGGAGATTGCATGATTTCTAGCTATTACTCTCTTTGTTCACGCGTTCTTTGATTATAGGAGCAGGAAATATGTAAACCATGCCTAAAAAAAGAAGGCTATGCCTAAAACAAGAAGGCGTCTGTGAGTAGAGCTTACAGGCGCCTTCTTGTTATCTATCTGTTTGTCATTCTCTGCGCTTATTCGAAGCCCAGTAGATCGAATATATCGCGGTCTTTGAGCGGTTCTACTTCCAGCGGCGTCGCATCTTCAAGCATGCCTTTAGCCAGCTGTAGGTACTCATCACGTACGACCTGAATTTCAGGATCAGGATCGTCCATTTCGAAAACAGTGCACTTTTTCAGGCGACTGCGGCGGATAGCGTCTACGGTCTTGAAGTGAGCCAACGTCTTGAGGCCGACGCGCTCGTTGTATTTATCAATTTGGTCTGTGCCTTCGCTGCGGTTAGCGATGATTCCGCCCAAACGAACCTTGTAGTTTTTGGCCTTGGAGCGAATCGCCGCTACGATGCGGTTCATTGCAAAGATGGAGTCAAAGTCGTTAGCGGTGACGACTAGGCAATAGTGCGCATGCTGCAAGGGTGCTGCAAATCCGCCGCAAACAACGTCGCCAAGCACGTCAAAAATTACAACGTCGGTGTCTTCTAGCAGGTGATGCTCTTTTAGTAGCTTGACCGTTTGGCCCGTGACGTAGCCCCCGCAGCCTGTCCCCGCCGGTGGTCCACCGGATTCAATGCACTGAACGCCGTTGTAGCCTTCAAACATGAAGTCTTCAGTTTGAAGCTCTTCCGAGTGAAAGTTAACGGTTTCGAGAATGTCGATCACCGTAGGCACCATCTTTTTGGTTAGGGTGAAGGTGCTGTCGTGCTTTGGGTCACAGCCGATTTGGAGAACGCGCTTGCCAAGGTGAGAGAACGCGGCAGACAGGTTAGATGATGTGGTGGACTTGCCAATGCCGCCTTTGCCATAAACCGCGATGACGAGTGCGCCTGTCTCAATGTTCATGGACTCGTCCATATGGACCTGAACACTGCCTTCACCGTCTTCTCCTCTGCCTACTTTTTTGGAGGTCTGCGGGGGACGAACGTTTGAAACTACCAAAATGTATTCTCCTGTCTCTATCTAAAAGTTTGACTTAAGTTAGCGATCTATCTTTGCTATGTTGCGCACTGTTTACGATGCGCATTATTTGGTTATGTACTATTTCCCGATGGCGGCTTTAGCTTCATAAAGCGTGTCTACCGTGATGGACGAAATGCCGCGATCGCTGGCAAATTTCTCAGTATTTCGCTTTACTTTTCCCCGTACAAAGAAAGGAATTTTTTTCAGCTCGGCGATGCCGTCTACCGTCCAGCTGACGCCTGTTTCCGCACCGGTTCCTAAACTGGTTCCTAGACTGGCTTCTGGTGCCAGGCCCATGGCTTTAGCATCGGCATTGGGTTCTGCCGCCGTGCTTGCACCAACGGCTACAGGCTCAGCGTTGATCGGTTCTGCCTGATGCGGTGCGGTATGCAGGTGGCTCATATGGCCTTCTGCAAACTCAAAGTCTTCTCGGAACATGCCGATGAGATGCTCTTCGAGGCCCATCATCAGCGGATGTACCCAGTCGTCAAAGATAACGTTTGCACCTTCCCAGCCCATCTGTGGTGAGTATCTGGCCGGGACATCTTGAACGTGAATCGGTGTGGAGATGACTGCACACGGAATCCCGAGTCGCTTGGCGATATGGCGCTCCATTTGAGTGCCCAGAACTAGCTCGGGAGCGGCTTCTGCTACGGCGGCTTCAACCGCGAGATAGTCGTCGCTGATGACGGCTTCTAGGCCGTGGTCTGCGGCGACTGCTCGCACCTGACGGGCGAATTCTCGGCTGTAAGTACCAATGCCAACCAGGGTAAAGCCAAGCTCTTCGGTGGCGATTCGTGCAGCGGCGATTGCATGGGTCGCATCGCCAAAAATAAACACTCGCTTACCGGTGAGATAGGTTGAGTCTACCGACCGTGAATACCAGGGCAGGCGCGATGCGCCGGGCGTGGCCGAAGACGAAATTCGAGCCGCATTCCAGCTGCCAAGCGTCTCTGCTTTTGATCTTCGCAGGGCGCTGCTGACATCAATACCGGCCACTTCACCAATTTCAGTGATAAAGTCGCGGGTGGCTCCAACGCCGATGGGCACAGTTTTGACGATAGGCTGCTTGAAGCTGCGCTCTAGCCACTTACAGGCGGTGAGCGCAATTTCTGGATACAGGCAGATGTTAAAGTCCGCATCAGGAATGCGCAGCAGGTCGCTCGGTGTTGCACCCATTGGAGCAATGACATTGACATCGACGCCGATATCAGCCAGTAGCTTGATGACTTCTTGAATATCGTCGCGACAGCGAAATCCGAGCGCAGTCGGGCCAATGATATTAGCTTTGGGGCGAATCGCCGGGTCGCGTTCGGGGCGGATTGTGCCAGGCGGCGGGACTTTGGAGAGAAGCAGCGATCGCACCAGATGATACAGCGTCTCGCTAGCGCCCCAATTCTCTTTCTTAGAGTATGCAGGTAGCTCTAGACTGACGACCGGCACTGGCAAATTCATACTCTTTGCCAATGAACCGGGCTGATCTTGAATCAGCTCTGCCGTACAGCTTTCACCCACCAGCATCACCTGAGGCTTAAACCGCTCATAGGCTTCGCGTACAGACGTTTTAACCATTTCAGCCGTATCGCCGCCCAGGTCTCTTGCCTGAAATGTGGTGTAGCTGACCGGCGGACGATGGTCACGCCGTTCAATCATTGTGAACAGCAGGTCGGCGTAGGTATCTCCTTGGGGTGCGTGTAGAACGTAGTGCACGCCCTCCATCGCAGTGGCAATGCGCATAGTGCCCACATGCGGAGGGCCTTCGTAAGTCCAGAGGGTGAGTTCCATATTCAGAGGCGATTGAAGGGAAGTTGACGGGGAGATTGAAGGGAGATTGATGGAGCCATGACTGAGCAGATGAGCGAATTAAACGCTCAGGCGTCTGCGGCGTTCGCTCGATCGAACGAATAGCTCAGCCAGGTCACCGGCTTGGTCATAGCCATGTAAAGGAGAGAACACCAGTTCGATGGACCATTTGGTCGATAGGCCTTCCGCTTCTAACGGATTGGCTAAACCGAGACCGCAGACCGTAATATCAGGACGGGCTTCGCGGCAGCGATCCAATTGCTTTTCAACGTCTTGTCCTTCGGAGAGCGATGTGCCTTCTGGCAAAAGGGCGATCTCTGCATCCATTAGCTTTCGATCGATATAGGGCGTTCCGACCTCAATCAGTTCCATGCCGCACTCTCTAGAGAGAAAGCGGGCCAGCGGAATTTCGAGCTGAGAGTCTGGAAAGAGAAATGCCTTGCGACCGCTGAGCAAGGCTCGGTAGCGGTCTAGGCCGAGCTTGGCACGGGTGACTGAAGGTGCGATCGCCGCTTCAAATTGCGCATCATCTATTTCCCAAGCCTCTGCCGCTGTCCGCAGCCAGGCCGTTGTTCCTTCAATTCCAAACGGATAGGGCGAAGGCAGCAGCTCAGCGCCTCGTCTCATCAACAATCTGACCGTCTCGCTCAAGAAGGGCTGGGCGACCAGCAGCTTTGTCCCCTTGCCTACGCGGGGCAGATTTGCTGCTCTTCTAGGTGGAAAAAAAGCAACAGGCCCAATGCCCATTTTGTTGAATAGTCTGGTGAACTGGTCTTCTACAACATCGGCTAGGCTACCGACAATCAGTAGCTCCGCGGTTTCACCCGTCTCAGGTGGTTTCTCGGGCAGCACAGGCACCATTGAAGCCAAACAAGTATCTTCGCCCTGGGTAAAGGTCGTCTCGATCCCACTGCCAGAGTAATTAAGAACTCTTGTTTTTGGAAAGTGGCGATGGTTCAGCTTTTCAGCCGCCTTAGCAAGGTCAAGCTTAATCACTTCAGAGGGACAAGAGCCGACCAGAAATAGCGTACTGATATCTGGGCGGCGAACCAGCAGCTCTTCTACAACACGCTCAAGTTCTTCATTGGCATCGGCCAGTCCTGCCAGGTCGCGTTCACCCAAAATAGCGGTGCCAAATCTGGGCTCTGCAAAGATCATCACGCCAGCGGCAGACTGAACCAGATGGGCACAGGTTCTAGATCCCACCACCAGAAAGAATGCGTCCTGCATCTTGCGGTGCAGCCAAACAATGCCCGTCAGGCCGCAAAAAACCTCTCTCTGTCCCCGTTCTCTTAAAACGGGTAGCTCAGCTGTGGCAGTCGCTGCAGGTAAGGTTGCGGTAGGACTTTTGGTGCAGGGCTCTAGCGCCATAAACATGCTCTCCTATTGTGCTAAAACCTCAGCTTTTGACCCTTGCTTTTGGTGCTGTAAGAGAAGCTGTCCGTCCTTCTCTACAGGCACGTTTGTCGTGGGTTAAAAAAGCTTCAACCTAATTATTTTTCTTAGGATGTTTAAGGTTGAAAGTTCAGTATAAGCATGAGCCAAGGCCGGTTTGATTTCGCCTCGGCTTTATTTACATTCGGCTACCAATGTTTACTCTTTGCAGTTTTGTAACGGAGAATTGCCCTGTCTGTAGTGAATAATGCTCAAAAGGATAACGTTATACGAAGCTATGCGAACTAATGTTTGCTAGCGGCAAGCTCACAGTCGTTCGATAGAAGAGCCGCTATCACGCCTTAATTTCATCAGCGAAGCGCTCCCTTTTATCGAACTCAAAGGGCCCTGCTACCGAGCCCCACACCAGTTTATCGGTATTCGGATCGCGGCCTCGGTCGTAGCTCGTCATGTGGCTTTCGGTGACGATAAACTTATTATCCAAATAAGTAGTCGCTCCGTTACGAACTACCGTGCACTTCTTGCCGGGTTCTACCTCCCCGATAAAGCTGTTGTTTTCCCAACGTACGATAATGTCACAGCCACCCATGGGTTCAAGTGCCTCAGCGGTAAGGGTGGCGAGCTTATCCAAATCGCGAGCGGCCCCGTAGTAATTCTCTTCTTCTTTTACCCGGTAGTTTTCTAGCAGAACATCGTTCTCTCTTTGAATGAAGTGCAGCACCCGAACGCGATAGGGCTTATCGATTTGAAAGTTATAGGCCTGCTCTAGATACAGGCTAATGCCAGGTTGAAACCCAGCCGGAAGCGGCCGCATACACACCCGAATATGCGCAAAGAACGGCGGGTTTTCAATTGCCTGCTCCTGGTTGCTGAAATCGGCAGCCATCCACTTCGTCAGCGTGGCGATGTCGGTTGAATGAGGCATGTGCTTTTGGTATTGAAAAGAAAGTAAAGCGCTAAGTATGAAATGCGCTATGAAGTGCGCCAAGTATAAAAGGCAATAAGCGAAGTGAGATCCTACTCCGCTTATTGCTCTTTTTAAGGGCGAGTTAGTAAGAATTAAAGGCGAGTTAGTAAGAACGCTGACGCCACTTATTGAGCTTAAATTCAGCAATCGTGGAGAGTGAGCGGGCACTCATAAGTTCGCCTTGCAGCTTTTCGATCTGCTTTGCTTGGTCGTCAATTTTCTGCGCTAGAGCACTGCCGCTGCCAAAGTTAGGCTCTGCCGTAGCGGCGGGTGGCTGTTGACCCTTACGCAAAATAGCTTCGCCAATCGTAGACAAGGGTCTCAACTTAGCCAATTGTCTTTCAAGCTGTTCAATCTGCTCTGCCTGTGACCTCGATTTGTCGCTCAGATCTGCCCGAGCTGTTTGTGGCTTATCCTGTGGCTTAGTCTGTGGCTCTGCCCAACGAGCAGCACTCACCGCTGAGGGGGCAACGGTCGGTCTATTTAGGACAGATTGAATGAGACTATTGATATCTGCGTCCTTGCCAAAACCCTGTCGATTCGTCGCGCCAGAGGGTGAGAGGATGGGGCTAGCATCATCTGCTAACAGATGACTGGTTAACTTGGCCGGGTTATTTCTAGTTACATTTTTGTCACTGCTAGAAGCACCCCGTAACAGCGAAAACATGTGAGTAAAGCCTGTAGGTGTACTGGCTTCTGTTTTGTAGCCCCTATAAAAAGGCACCGTGTTAGGACCAAAGGCTTGGTTGTATTCCTCACCGTCAAGGTATGAATCTATTTCAGCTTCGTAGCCTTTATTATCCAAAGTGGCACTATGCTCTGCAAACTCAGACCGGCTTTCCGGTGCGCGACCTAAGAAATGCTTAAAGTTGAGTTCGATAAACCGATTGCGTGGTCCATTTTCAAAAAAGCGAGTGCGATACAGATCAGACTTAGCGATTTGTCGGATAAATTCGGCTACACTCAATTCTCCACGCTTGAACTGAGACTCTGGCACCTGCTGACGTTCGCTCTCCATCACGTAGGCGTTACTCAAAACCTGTTTGTAAATCGCGTTAATAAGCCCTTCTAAATCTTCAGAAGACTTCGCAGACCAGCTATCAATAGGTGGATTGTCTACGAATGCGTTAATTCCCAGAGCGCGATCAGGATTAACCACAGGATTAATAAAGGTGCTTACCATTAGGAAGATTCTCTTGTGAAAATGTTTACTGGAAAAAGGGGGCAAAGCGCGAACAACAAGACCGTTTGCTATACCGCTTAGAGTCTGTGATCCTGCTTTCCTTCATAGTAGGAAGTTTGATCCCTGCTAAATGTGAGGGATTGTAAAGTCAAACAGCGTTAGACTATTCACGTTCGTCAAATCGGGTGCGAAAGCTGCCGTACTTGATCCAATACTGGTTAAGCTCATGGTGCGGCGTATGCAAGCTGGCTTTAGCGTGGTAGAGCACCACCCGGCGGTGCTTGCCAATCCAAATTTTTTTGAGCGGTTCGACTGAAATCAGCGTGCCGCCCAGGGCCTCTACGCAGGCCTCGAACTTATCGACCGTTGAATACTCAACCGTCTCAAAAATGAAGAAGTTGCCTGAGCAAATGAGGTGACGGCTGCGAATCCATGCCTGCATTTTCTTTTTGGCAGGTGGAGGCAGCATTTTATACCTCGCCTTGGATGTGTTGCAGCGGTAGCTCTTGGGCAAAGCTTTCTCTTTTCTCAAACTTCAAGGCCCCTTCTGTGGAGCCCCATACGTGCTCGTGGGTTTCTAAATCCATGCCCTGGTCAAGGCTCATCCAGCTATTTTCGGTAACCTCTACGTGGCTAACCAGATAGGTGAGCTTGCCTTTGCGAGGAATCTGACAGTTGTTCCCCGGCTCTACGCTGCCGATGAACTTATCGCCATCATCGTTTGACTGACGCCGAAAAACCATAGAGCATCCGGCTCGCCGGATAGCGCCCTCTGCCGGAATCGTGTTGAGAATGTCTCGGTTATGACCAGATCCGGCGTACGGCACGCCATCTTTAAAGCCGTAGTTTTCGATGTAGACGTGGTCTTCTTTGGCGATGACTCTGTGTAGACCCTGACGGTAGGGACTCCACAGATCATAGTCGTAGACCTGCTCAGAATAGAAGCCGATGCCACCGGGAAAGCCTAACGCTTCAAAAAAATCGTACGGCAGCGGGCGGAAAAATATGCGGATGTGAGCGAAGTCTTTGAGCGCTGCGTTGGCCTGCTTAAAGTTGCTAAAGTCTCCAGCCATCCAGGTGGCTAGGGTTACCAGGTCCTGGTTAGCGGTAGACAAATTGGCGATAGGCGCGGTCATGATAGATAAAAGTCAGGGGGTGCTTGTACTAAAGACGACTATTAGAAGCTGCTATTAATTAACGATTGTAGAAAAAAGATTGTCATCAGCTCGCCATTCTCTATGCAGAAAATAAATTATGCAGAAAATAGATGAGACGTCAGAGACTGTTTACTCACTCTTCGGTAAGATACGCACTTCGGAAGAGAGAGACGATGTTGTCACGCCTTTGCCGTCACTGGTTTTGATTAGCGAGACGCGAAAGCGCAGGTTGTCGCTGGCGAACCAAATTTTTTCTTCGGCGGCGGCGCGGTCGTAGCCTGTGGTGAGCACAAATGTGCCATCTGACGTGATGGTGTAATCACCTGCGGCAGGAATGGTTTCGGCGTAGCCTTGATCGCGTAGCAGCTTACCGCTGTTGTTTTCGCCGCTGTTATCTCCAACATGGGGAACGGGCACTAAAATCGTTTGACCTTTTAGTACGTCGTCTTCGTTCCAGTCGGTTTCGCCTTCCCAGCTCATCTTGAATGGGGTCGCAATGGCGCTAATATCGATACCTTGACTTTTGCAGAGTGCCAGTACGCTTGGATCGTCTTTTGCTAGCCCTTCAATTTCGATCATTGAACGGATTTCTTCGAAGTGGGCAAAGGCTAAGTGATGAGCGCTACGCTGCGATCGCCACTTACCCAAAGAGCGGGCTACAAAAGTATCAATATCCATGCCCATAGTCAGTCGCACGCTTAGTCGCTTAAATTGAGTCGTACAAAGAGAAAGTAGGGCCAAGGTCTATCCTTTCGGCCCTACTAATAGATTAAAGGCTATTGAGCCGCTTTATCTATCTCTAGATTGATTACTCTAGATTGATTACTCTAGACAGACTATTGGCGCCTACAGAGAAAAAAGCGGACTTCCTTCTCCTGTTAGCTATCATCAGAGCTTTCTTCAGATGAAGCCGTATTGCTATCTTCTTCGTCGCCTTGAGTATGCTCGTTTTCGGCAACGACGGGTGTATTCCCCATCAGCTGAATAGAGGCAACCTTGCCGCCCTGACGATTGATCGATTGCATCGCCTGAGACATCTGGCTATAAGGCACCCGCACGGTGTAGTTACTGGTTTTGAGCACAGACTGTTGAGCTATACCCGAAACCTCAATGGTGACCGTTCGATTTTGGTAGTCACTAATCCCGGCGCTGCCGAGCACATTCATCCCTGCCATCGCGTTTAATCTCCTTACGAGCTGCTTAAGGGTTAGATCGACTCGATACTGACAATTTTGCCGCCGAACCTTTGGATGGTTCGGATTTTGTTTTGCAGCTGCTTGTAGCCTACTTCGTAGCTAGTGTTGCTGCGAGGAGTGCGGCTGCCGCCTGTATTGGCGCCTGTGACCGAAATTCGGAAGCGGCCTGTGGTATCAGCGGTTGAAGAAACGCTGCTTTTGGGTGACTTGACCTTAGTCGGACGGTTTCCGGCGATATCGCTGGTGAGCAGCGCTTTTTTACCGGGGTTGTTAGACGCATTTCCGCCTGCGATCACCAAAGTCCGGTTAAAGCTATTATTCTTCAGCCCTGCCTCTGTGTTCTGGCCGCGTAGATAAGGTGCGGTGTTCTCACCAAAGCTTTTCCAATACTCGTCGCTATCGATATAAGAATCGATCTCGCCGTCATAGCCACGCTCTAGGCAAATGTTTGTGTGGGCAGAAATCTCGCTTTGATCTTCTGGGGCGCGTCCCAACAGATTTTGAAAATTGTTTTCAATAAAGCTGTAAGCCGAGGAAGACTCGAAGAACAGAGAGCGGTAAAGGTCAGACTTTGCAACCGCGCGAACAAATCCGCGCACGCTGATATCGCCGTTACGCAGTAGGGATTCGGCGCTGTCAAGTCTTTGACTTTCCATGACGTGGTGATTGCCCAACACATGCTTGTAAACGGCGCTAATTACAAGCTGTAAATCTTCTTCAGAGGCGTTAGGACGCAGCTCAACGGGTTCAGGACTGGCTACCCAAATCGACATAAAGTGTGTACTCCGTTTATTTTTAGATTAAAAACTGAAAGCAGTTAGCAACTATGCCAACGCTTGAACCGCAGGTTTTTTCCCTAACGTTCGAAAGAAGAAAGCTAGTAATAAATACCCACGACTATTATCTAGCTAACCGGATTACGAAGCCGAAGATGAGAAAGCGTTTAACTAATACAAATAACTTAATGTATTTGCCCAGCTGTTTTGTCAGCTGTCTCGAAAACTTAAACAAGAAAAAGAGCCAAAGCCCATTTATAAAAGGCTCTGGCTCTTTTTCTTGTTTAGCAGTTTGTTGTTTAGCAGTGTCTGCTTAAATCGCAGTGTCTACATTTTTGCCAACGTCTACTTAATTTCCGTAATGCTGACAATCTTGGCACCGCTACGCTGAATCCGCTGAATTTGGGGCGTCATCTTGGTTGCATCAACAATGTACTCGTCGAAGCTAACGCGGCGACGGCGGTCGAATTTCGCACCTGTTGTCTTAATTTTGAAGCGCTTTTCAGTGACAGAGCCTGCTGTTGCTTTTGAATCAGTGATCTTATTAGCACTGTTGGTAGCCACTTCGTACACTAGCTGAGAGTCTTTAACCGCGCTGCTAACCTGCGCAGGGCCACGGTTCACAGCGAAATTGCGATTGTAAACTACTTGCTTGCGACCCGCTTCGCTCTTCTCACGTGAAAATGGAACAACATTTTCACCAAAGGCTTCTTGATATTCATCGCTATCAACGTAGGAATCGATATCCGCATCGAATCCTTCTTCCGCACAGCGGCGAATGTGTTCAGACGCTTCTGCCTGAGATTCTGGTGCGCCGCCTAGAATGTGCTGAAAGTTCAGTTCAGTGGAGCGGTAAGGACCACAGGTTTCAAAGTAGCGAGCTTTGTAGAAGTCTGACTTGGCAACCGCACGAACAAACTCACGCACAGAGGATGAGCCATCTTTGAGCTGAGATTCAGCGGTCGTCAAACGCTCACTTTCCATCACGTGAGGATTGCCTAGCACCTGCTTGTAAACAGCACGAATGATTGCTTGAACATCTTCTGGCGAGCTTGTGGGCCACAATTCGTAGGTATAGCCATCAGCCATGGGGGTTCTCCTATTTTCTATGTTTTAAACGGTCAAATCTCTCAACAGACACAAAGGTAAGTCAAAGCAAGACAAGGATAGACAGAGGACTCATTTGAGGCTCTATCTATCCTTAGTGTTCGCTAGCGGTTTAGCTAACTTCAGTGATGCTGGCGATGGTGCCACCAGACTTATGGATGCGCTGGTACTCCTGGGAGAGCTTCTCGTAAGGAACCAGGTAAACCTGGTTTGAACGACGGAAGCGAGAAGACGCTTTGCGCACGGTGTTGGCACGAATTGCTGTGACTTCGATCCGGTAGACCTTGCCACGCTCGCCGATGCCACTGCCAACGCGAACCGGTGCAGCGGTTGGTGGCTCGCTGAATGCCCAGCCGTCAGAACCGCCGGAAGGCGCTTTAACCGCAGTAGGAATAGCGTTAATAACCAGCTTGTTCAAGCGAGGCTCTTTGCCAGATGTGCTGCCCTTAAGAGAGCTACTAGACGCGCCGCGCACCAGTTCAAACATGTGAGTAAACTCAACCATGCTCTCAGAGGCTTCAGTTTTGTAGCCCCTGATGTAGGGAACCAAGTCTTGCCCAAAAACATTTTGGTACTCGTCGCTGTCTAAGTAGGAATCGATATCGGCTTCAAAGCCGCCTTCATCCAAAATATTGCTGTGGAACTTCATTTCATCGTAGTTGTTGGGTGCGCGGCCCAACAGATGGCGGAAGTTGAGTTCCGTGTAGCGATAGCGGGGGCAACCTTCGAAGAAGCGCGTGCGGTAAAGATCAGACTTGGCGACAGCGCGAACGAAGTCTCGCACCGTGTACTCGCCGCGCTTGAACTGAGATTCGGCGACCGAGAGGCGCTCGCTTTCCATCACGTAGGCATTGCCCAACACCTGTCGGTACACGGCGTTGATAATGTTTTCAAGCTCGTCTGAAGAGAGTCCGGGAACCCACTCTACAGCCGGCGTTTCATCAAAAAGACTGACGCCCAATCGTGATGCTGGTCCGAAAGCCATGAATGCTATCTCCTTATAACGGTTGATTGCGTATTCTCATTTTGTATGTAAAGGGGGTTTGTCTTTGTCAAGTTTTGTGAATGGCGTAATGGCTGAAGATATCTGAAAAACTTCCGAATATGCCGTTCTACTCAATGGTTATGGCGATTGAAAATCTGTAAAACAAGCCTCTGAGTTGAGTTAACAAAAAGACCAAATTGGGCTTAGTTACCGTTACATATCTTCGTGACTATCCGTTTGTGAAGGTCTGTTTGTGAAGGTCCGTGGTAACTCTAGTCAGTAGCCCCGGCCTGAGTGAGTAGGGCGATCGCACTTTGCGCCCGAAAGGACTTCTTGGCCTCGCCGAGCGCTGTCTGTCCCCATCGATTCACAGGTGCGACATCCGCGCCATGCTCCAATAGCAGGCTAATCGTATCCAAATCACCTCTGGCCGCCGCCATCATTAGCGGTGTCCAGCCGCCAATATTAGCCGTATTGACGTCACCACCCGCTTTGATCAAGCTGCCAACGGTGTAGGCGTGACCATTGTCAGCCGCCAGATACAGGGCGGTATCCCCAATTCTGTTTGCCCTGTGAACGTCTGCGCCCAGTTGAATTAGCTGCTCTACAAGGTCCGTTTGCCCGTGACGCGCCATCATCATGAGCACCGTTTCCTGGTAGGTGTTGTGGCCTGTGATGTCGGCGTTGCGCGCCAATAGCTCAATCACCATTTGCCGCCGATCGGATTCGGCTGCGTACATCAGCGCTGTGTACCCGGCGTCGTTGCGCAGATTAATATCAGCGCCACTAGCTAGCAGCAGCTCGACGATGTCGCTATGATTTTCCATCGCGGCCCACATTAGGCCTGTACTGCTTTGCCAGCGGGAATTCGGACTGGTGCCTGTGGCTAGCAGGTTGGCTACGAGGGCGCGATCGCCCTTAATGCAGGCTCGAATCAACGTTTCTTCAGAAGTCATACCTCAGCTTGTGCGGCTGTGGGTTTGATCGCTTCTTCCTCTGGTTTGATGAACGTAGAGAGACGCGCAATCAGATGGTCGAAATAGGGTGCCAATGCTGGGTAGCTTTCTACTGGAAATCGTTTCAAGCTAGCTCGTTTTATCCCGATTAGCCCGGTCACCATCGCGGGCAAAGGCACCTGCAGCTCTGTATATAGCTGCTCCATAGCTTTTAGGCCAGCAGTGCTGGTGTAGTGATGCTGGCCGCCTGCAACGCCGTAGGTAATACAGCGCAAAAACTGCCAAAAATCTCGCCAGCAGGCCTCGGCGCGCATAGCTGGATACAAACCGCCGCCTGGCTCTAAAATTTTAGGGAATGTTGCGAGTACGACGGCCCTAGCTTCATCAACAATCTCAGCGGCCTCATCGCGCAATGTGCTAACGACCTCACTCGCTGACAGGCCGACTGACGCTAGTGCGGGTGACGCTTTGATCTCGGCGGCTTCAATCTTTTCTAAGTCGGCATCTGTGAGATAGTACTTTCCATCATCGGCAGCTTGAAAGCGGGCGACAATTTCGGGGGGGATTTCATTCCAGGTTTCAAAGCTAACAATGCGTGCCTTGGGAATGAGCTGTTTAGCCCGATCACTGAGTCCGTTCATAGTTTTTGGCGGGTACCTGATAGCGATAGAAGATGCTCTTTAGTTAGAGCATATCTATTCAGTTTAGGACGCTTTTGGGTAGCTTGTCTCAGACGGTTTCACCCCTATGCTGTGCGTTTAGCTGACCTACAACCAGTGTGGCGATTTGCTGGACGGCGATTTCGGGATCGTTTTGGAGCGGTGCGATCGCTGCGATCGCTTCTACATCTCCCAGCTTTCCTAGCGCCAATGTGGCGGCTTTGCGCACCTCCCAATCGTCATCGCCCAGGCAGTTGATTAAAGGCGATGAAGCCGGTTGGTAGTTCAGCCTAGCGAGATGGGCTGCTGCTTCGATGCGCACGTCTGAGGCGCGATCACTAAGGGCCTGCATGAGGATCGTGAGGGCTTTGGGTTCAGGATTCGTAGAAGGTAGCCCAGTGGGTGCTACCTTTGCTCCGGACTGTTTTTGCGCGAGCTGTTTTTGCGCCAGTTGTTTCTGGGCAATCTGGGCGATCGCACCTGTCACTGCCATTCTCACGGCTGTCGATGGATCGTCTACCCGTTGATACAGCTGCTCGCTGACTTCATCGCTCATAGATGCGATCGCCCAAGCGGCGTGTCCTTTGCAGCTTTCGCTAGCGTTTTCAGAGGCCAGCACGCCTCTGAGCGCGTCAAAAGCAGGGGCGCCTATCTTTGCTAATGCCCCTGCCGCTGCGCTTTTTACACTAATATCTGAATCTTCTAAAAGCGCATTGATCAGCCCTGCAACTGATGTTTCATCGCCAATATTGGTCAGCGCGTTGCAGCAGGCTCTGCGGACGATGGGTTCGGGATGATTGATCAGGGCGCTGAGCAAAAAGGGGGTAGCAGGCTCTCCGATTTCGCTGAAGGCTTCGACCAAACTAATACGCGCAGCGCGTCGGGAATCGCTCAGCCCCTGAATCATTTGATCGAGTACCTGAGACAACACCGCTGGATCGGGTTCCTCAAAAGCGAGCAGTTCTATCTGTTCGCTGACATATTGAATCAGCCGATCTACTTTTGCCTGTGATGCGGCAGCCTGTGATTCAGCTGATGTCGGTGGTAACGAGTCGGTTCCGTCCGATGCTGCGAACGGTGAACCTTCAATCGGATTTAGCGGTTGAGCCATAGCTTCCTTCCTTATAAGCCATCTGTAGGCCTTTTCTATAGCTCTTGCAGCAGCAGCTTTTTTTGCGAGTAGTTTCTTGTGAGTACTTTTTTACCAATGCTTTCTTGCCATTACTCTGGCATAAGCACTTCTTTTGGCACTCTTTTTCAAGCTTTAGCTATTAGCTGTATTCTCGTCTGGGGACGGGTCTTCTCCGCGAAGCTTAGCAAGTGCTGAATCAATTTTGACAATTTCGGGATGCGCTTTTAGCTGTGCCACAGTCATAGACTTCGGCAGTTTTGCTTTTTTAGCTGTGGTCGTAAAGTCTTCTACTAGCCGAGCCCGGTACTGCTCTAGCTCAGCAATAACGCCTGCGACATCTTCAGCTGAAGGGGTGGAATTGTTGTTGTTAGCAGCGGCTGTTGCTTCTGTAGATATGCCCTCTGCCGTAGCGTTTTCTGTGGTCTCTCCCATCGTGAATACCTCTTAAAGCGATCATCTTAAAGCAATAGTATGATGACATTTTACGGCTGTATCGCTTTTATTAAGCTGCGGCTCTTTATTTAAATTCTCTTTTGTGGACGATTGCTGAATGGATATTGCTGATATCAAAGCCTTGCTTGCGAACGAAGATCCACAGCTACGTCTGCGCGGTTTAGTGGCGCTCAAAGATCATGACAGTGAGGTGGCTGTGCCTTTGCTGATTGACCAGCGTCAAGATGACGCTTTTTTGGTGCGCTCTTTTGTGGCCATGGGGTTGGGCCGAAAGCGCAGCGACGCGGCCTACAGAGCCTTGTTAGAAATGCTGCCAGCCGAGAGCGACCACAATGTACAAGCTGAGATTGCCAATTCGCTAGGGCTCTACGGCCATCGATCGGCTGATCGGCTGGTGACGCTGTTTCATAACAATCAAAATTGGCTGGTACGCCGCAGTATTTTGGCGATTATGCCAGAAATGGACTGCCCTCAGCAGCTATTAGAAATTGCTTTGGTGGCACTAAAAGACGCGGACGAAACCATCGCTCAGGCTGGAATTTCGACCCTGGGTATGCTCGCTGACACGTCGCAGTCAGAGGCTGCGCTAGAAGCTCTGATACCGATGACAACTGCCAGCTCTTGGCGATCGCGCATGTACCTGGCCTATGCACTAAAACTGTTCGACGCCCAGTCTGCCAAAGATGCGCTGAGTCAGCTGCGTCAGGACAGTCATCATAAAGTTGTTGCCGCCGCACTAGAGGATTTACTGCCAGGCTAGAGGCCGCTTCTAGGCAGATCTCACGCCCTGATTCTTTCCTTTTCTTTAGGCATTTTCAGTCCGAGCAAGCTTTGAGGCTGAATTGGCAGCCTGAATTGGCAGCCTGATTCGGCTTGAACTGTTCAGCTTGGACAGTTGTCTATCTGTTTCTTCAGTAGATTGCTGCTGCAAGGAAAAATGGACTATGCTTGCAATGTAAATAGAAATTTACATTTATTTACATCAAAGAAATTAGCTTGCTTACCCTATCTTCGTAAGCGTTGAGAGGGAAAAGCTAGGACAAGAACTTGAGGAAAGACTGGTAATGGTAATCTCTGCACAATCTACTGCTGCGGTACAGAACGCTCGGCTGGTTGCTCAAGGCGTTGAGTATAGTGATTTGGAATCGCGAGCGATCGCATTCTTTCAGCATTCGGAAGGTCGCTGGCAGTCTCGCCGCCGCTACTACACGCTCGCTAATGACGAGACCCAGGAAGTCGTCAGCGCTATCACCATTCAGTTTTTGCCTAAAGGCCACGCGGAGCTGCTAACTTTGGGCGAGCGGCATGAGCTGAGCTTTCCGATGCTTTGCGGCGCTAAGGTGACTTGGGAAAGCACTTACCTCAGCCCTAGCCGTAAGCCTTCAGTTGGCTCTACCGTGTTCGGCATCAAAGGTGATGTCATGTACCGCGATCGCGGCTTTGCTACCCCCAAGCCCGTTACCGCTCACTACAACTTCAAAGACGCTCAAACTATGACGCTGTGTACAGAATACGGCGGCTCCTCCTTTGAAGAAGAACTCAAGCTCATCGGCGATAACTACCGTACCCGTCAAACTATTATTTCTCGTGCAGGCGAGGAAATTATGATTGGTCAGTACCTGGAGAAGCGCCTGTAGGGTTACGAGGCTTAAGCCACTTTTTAATTAGACACCCTTCAATCAGCCACCTTTTAATCAACTACCTTTTAAACTTTGGAGGGTGGTTTTGCGTGTGTAGGCGTTCCACTCATTCAGCTCTGTCGCCGCATGGCTAAGCAGTTTGGAGCGCCCTGCCTCATCTAGACCCACCGCGCCGCTAAACTACGCGCCTGCAATACAGCCACCCCCAGTCAAGTCGCCCGCAGTCAGGTTAGTCGCCCTAAAGTCGCTATTCTGCAATTCTGCGCCCGCCAGGCTTGCCCCTTCCAGGTTTGCACCTGTCAAAAAAGCCTTCTGTAAATTTGCGCCCGCCAGACCTGCCCCACTGAGGTTTGCGCCACTAAGATTTGCCCCACTGAGGTACGCCCCTAGAAGCATCGCGCCACTAAGATCGGCTTCTTTCAGATTCGCGGTGATCAAGTACGCCCCATTTAAAGCAGCACCCGGGCCCACCGCACCGCTGCTCTTGTACCGAAAGCCTTCTGGCCACTTGGTATCGCTGCTGTAAAGGGCCAGCTTGAGCTGAACGTCGGTGAGCGTTGCTCCAGTTAAGTCTGCGCCCTGTAAATCGCTGCGGTACAGGAACGCACCGGTTAAATCTGCGTTGGTCAAATCTGCACCTTTTAAGCTAACGCCTCTCAAATCAGCGTTTTGCAGATTGGCCTCTGATAGATCAGCCTCCGTTAGGTTGACGCCTAGCAGCCCGGCCTGAGACAAATTTGCGCCGCTGAGCGTTGCCCCGCTAAGGTTAGCCCGATACAGATCTTTGCCAGAGAGATCTTGCTTTGCCAAATTGGCTTGGCAAAGCTGGGCGCGAGGTCCAATGGATGCTTGGCTTTTGGATATCTGGCTCTCTGTAGCAAGCGCTTGGTTAGAGGTCATCGTTTCTATAAGATGAAGGCTACTTTCTTTATTGACTTAGGATTGCACAACTCAGCCCGCTGCTGGCATCTGTTTTGTTGTTTCATCCTACTTCTAAGCCAGATAGCGCAAGCTAGATAACGCAAGCTAGATAGTTCAAGCCAGACAACGCAAGCCAGATAACGCAGATGCTTTTGAATCCTCCAATGACTATGATGGCGTTCTTTCTCAAGAGCGAAGGAGTCTGGTTTACCCAGCGCACGGTGCATCACTTTGATGTAGTGGCTGACGAGTCGGGTGAATCTAATTTGATTGTAGATGTCGTGAAAGCGGACGATCAGCGGGTGATAGACGTTTGTAAGTCTCAAAATATCGATCCGGCGCAGGCCGCAGGCGGGGCAACGTTTGCCGGGCAGGCGAATTTATCAGACAGTGCGCCTAGCTCTTCGGCGGCTTTGCTCGTAGATGTGCCCGACGATGAGACAGGCCTTTCTGGAAAGCTGGTTCGCGATCGCGGCTATGTAGAAACGATTCCCGTCGTCAGTCGCTACTGGTTTGGCCAGGACGGTGTGCTCACCATCGACACCGACTACGAAACCAATCAGGGCCAAGAGCGCTGCTGGTTCCTTACAGACGACTTTCGAGTACGGGTCAGTACCGCCCGCATGATGAACGGCGTAAACTTGATGACCTACTGCTCGGAGAAACGATTCGTAACGCCAGAAGATGTCGCTGCTCTGGCCGCGAAGCACGCCGTCTAGGGTTTAACGCACCTTTATTTAATCTGGGTTTGGCTAGAGACGCTTTACTTGCTTTTGTTCCCGTGTCTGCTTAGTGGCGTAGCCCTTGTTACGGAATGTGTATTTGTTTTTCATAATTATGCGATCGCTCGCAGCCATCTCGTATGGTGAAAGAAACAAATGTCCATATAATTTACGGCTGGATAATGTATCGACCTTTCCTAGAGCATTTAGAGAAATCTCTTTCTCAAAGGTTCGACCTCACAAAGCGTTCTATTCCTGAAGGCCTAGAGTGCAACATCAGTGAGCGCGGTCGCAACCCAGCAACCATTCAAAGCTGGTGCTACCAGTGCACAGAACTTCGCAAAGCTCGCTATACCTACATTGATGCGGGCAAGAGCGCTCAGATTTTTAATAGCGTCATTTATCCAGCTCATCAGTATGATTTGCCGCTGCTAGGGATTGATTTTCTTTCCTTTGGTGCAGTCAAAAATTTGATTGTGATGGACTTTCAGCCGTTGTTTCAAGACGACGCCTATCAGCAAAAGTACATTGCCCCACTGCAAGTGCTGCACGATAAGTACCCCGATCTCTCGCAGAACCTAGAAATGAAGTTCTACGACGCTAATCAGTACTTCTCCAAATACTTGCTCTTTGCAAAGACAGACCCCGAAACGGTGAAATCCCGAGTTTTAGAAGCTTTCAAGGACTATCTGCATCTCTTTTGGGAATTGATGGCCGCTGCTACGCCTAATAC
>CALDSK010000335.1 GCA_937911865.1 uncultured Synechococcus sp. | reverse complement strand
TTTGTGCAGCCCACAGGTCAGCGCGATTGGGCGTATTAGTAATGACGCGGTTTTGATCGACTTGCTTAATAGTGTCCTTTACCCGAACAGCTGCGATGAAGCCTTTGGTTTTCAGGGCAAATTCAGCGCATCGATCAAACAGCTCAGGGGTCGCAAGACACCTTGCGCCATCGTGAATCAGCACGTGGGTAGCCTCTGCAGGCAGCGCTTGCAGGCCGTTGTAGACAGAGTCTTGCCGGGTGTCGCCGCCTTGAATAAAAGCCACTGGAATATCGAGGTTGCACTGGCTGACTATTTGCTCAATGTCTGGTTGGTCAATGGGCTGACAAATAATGCCAACCCACTTCAAATGGCTAGCGGCAGCCGCTGCACTGAGGGTCCACGAGAGGATGGGCCGGTTGAGTAAGGGGATGAGCAGCTTGTTGCGATCGCTCCCCATACGGCGACCCACACCAGCAGCAGGCAGAAGTAAATGCATAGTTGATGACAGCCAAAAAGACGACACCAAAAAACGGTGTACTAAGTCACCATTCTCAGCGAATTCGGGTTTTATTCATAGGGAATTAGCCTAACCCAACCAGCTTCCCCTAGAATGGTTGACGGATAATATTAACCTAACCGTATGCGCATACTGGCTCTAGTCCCTGGTGGCATCAGCGATCAGCTTTTATTCTTTCCGGCCTTAGAAGATATCAAGAAGGTCTATCCAAACGCTGAGATTGGTGTGGCAGTTGAGCCGAAGGCAGCCATTGCCTACCGTGTCTCAAAAATCGTCGATACCGTTATTCCGTTTGCCTTTTCTGCTGCCAATAGCCCTTCTGACTGGGCAAACCTGTTAGGTTTGGTGCGCGATCGCGAGTACGAAGTCGCCATCACCACTGACCTCACCTGGAAGATGGGCCTGCTGCTGTGGCTCAGCGGCGTCCCTACCCGAGTTACCTACGACAGCACAGGCGGCGCATGGTTTTACACCGCTACCGTGCCTGACAAATCCCAGGACGGTGCTCAGTATCAGGCTGAGCGCTATCACGACCTGCTCAAGGCTATTGATATTCAAAAAAGTGTCCCTGAACTGTCGGTCAATGTGCCGGAGGGCGATATCGCTTGGGCCAATACGCTGCGCGATCGCCTTGATCTTAAAAGTGGCTATGTCCTGATGTATCCAGGTCAAGACACCGGTCGGCTCGGTGCCTCTGCGCAGTATCCAACCAGTAGCTGGCAAGCGCTAATTACTGACTTCCGAGCCAAGCAGCCCAAAATGCCGATTGTATTGCTACAAACCCAGGGTAGTAGCGCTCAAGTTGGCCTTTTGAAAAGTCAAGACGCTCAGCTAATTGTGGCCGTTGCCGAAAACCTAGGGCAGGCTGCTGCAATTGTGGCCGGCGCTGATCTGGTGCTAACTCCCGATAGCTACGTTATGCAGCTGTCGGCAGCATTAAAAGTCTTTACGCTGGCGCTGTTTGGCAAAAACAGTCCCAGCGAAATGCTGCCGCCTATTACAGGCGAAGAAACCCGCTTTCTGGGCATTGCTTCTGAGACCGGAAATGTGGCCGATATTAAACCAGAGGCTGTTTTACAAAAAGTGTGGGGAGGATAGCATACCGCTTAGGAGCCTGCGGTTGCCTACGACCTACTTTCAACGATCTACTCTCAGTGAGCTACTCTCAGTGAGCTGCCCCCGGCAAAATTACCCAACGTTTGCCGGATGTTTGGATAATCTATAAAAGAAACTTTCCTTAATTGAGCAGGTGGCTTCACCTATTAAAAACTATCCACGTTAAAACTATGGATCAAATTCAACTACAAGCGTCAAAGCTCTGGGAGCTGATTTTCTCCGAAGAAACAGGGGAAACGTATCAAAAAACGCTTAACTTAACAGGCACCATTCTGAAAGAATCAGCCCAGCTGATCTGGCTAGTTATTTGCTCTGTGTTTGTCTTTGGAGCCTGGTTTGGCGATGCCTCTATGAAAGCGGGCAATGGCCTTCGCGGCTGGATAGACGCGCAGAGCAACCCGAGCGCTGCTGCGGCGGACAAAAAGCCTCTGGCTGAAACTGGAAAAAGTTTGCTTGAAACCGGTCGTACTGGTGCCGCTTATCTTTTAGAACAGGCCCGAGAGCAGCTTGGCCTAGAACCCGCTCCACCAGCACCTGTAAAAAAGCCCTCAATGCCCAAGCTGACAAAAGCACCTGAACCGGCAACCCCTACTCAACCAGCCGAGACATCTAGAGCTACATCTGCCAACGACAGCCCGAAGCCTAGCCCCACACCTAGCGCCTCTGGCCCCAGTGTGGCTAAATCTAGTCCGGCAGCAGCTAGCGATCCTACTGCTGAGATTTCTCGTGAAGCGAGCGACGACGGATGGCCACCTCAAGAAAGTGATTAATATAGGTGAAATAAACAGTGCGACTGCCCGATGTGGGCGATCGCATTAACATCCTTCCAACGCTATTTCTAGCTCGGCAAGTTGCTTGCCATCAGCGCTAGGAATAGCGTTTTTTACCAGCAACTAGCGGGCACCACTACCCAGCAAAAATAGGCCAATCATGGTGATGCTGTTCCAAGTGCTGTGCAGCAGAATAGACGACATCAGATTTTGAGATCTGGCATAAACAAAGCCTAAAATAGCGCCCAGTACAGTCAGTGGCAGTACTTCTGAAAAGCTGAGATGGGCTACTGAAAAGATTAGACTGCTAAGTGCGATCGCTCCCCAGGTAGACATATAGCGTGTCAAAGACGGCAGCAAGAAGCCCCGAAACAGAATCTCTTCAAAAACTGGCGCAGCCACTGCGGCGGTAAACAAAAACATACCCAGTGCGATTGGATCGCGCTCTTCGAGTACTAGCTGCAAAATAGGATTGTTGCCGCCTTGCCCCTGCCAAATTTGCTGATTGAGTAAGGACACGCCTAGCATCAAAGGCAACGCCACTAAGTAGCCGCCAATTCCCCACAGCGGCCAGCGGCCTGAAAACGTGACGCGAAACCACTCTTTAGACAGTGGTAGGTATTCCTTAATTGCCCAGTACAGCACACCTATGGTGCTAGCTGCCATCAGCAGATAAAACACTAGAGAATACAGCGCTTTCCCTCGGCTCGACAGCCCAAGAATGAGTCCTGTAGAGGCCAGTCCAGTGTCTGCTAAATGCATAGCTAGACCAGCGGGTAGCAGGCCTGCTGGTGCAAGGGTCGCAGACTGTGTGACGACCAGCCCCAGCTGTAATATCAGCGGTAGCGCCAGCTGGCCTGTAAACAAAAAGCCACCAACAATGACCAGCCAAACCACTTCCCAGTCCCAGGGCACCTGCCACTGACCGTCACCGATGGCTAATATAGACATTTTTCCTTTTAAGATTCTTTGGCCAACCAGGGCAATCAGGATGGCAGCGCCGATCAGACTCCCTAAGGATGGCAGTAATCCAACAATGCTGAGCTGAATTAGCGTTTGTTCGGCCGACTTTAGCTGTTGAGTGTTGAGCTGGTTTAGCTGCTCGGGCCTATTTTCTACGGTATAGAGGCGATCAAGTGCCTTATAGCGAAGCCAGCCTTTTAGCTGGGTTGTTATGGTTGACTGAGTTTCTGGAAGGACAACAGGGGGTGTTTGCCAGAGGCTCGCTAGCATGGCTGCGACCTGTGCGTTGTTGCTGGGCCTATCTGCAAGTGAACGCCAAGTCGACAGTGCTTTTTCTACTTCGTTTTGCTGCGCTTGCACCATGCCCAAGCGCAGATCTATCTGGTCAATCAAGGTCTGCTGCGATTGCGCTGTGACTCTGATGGACTGATTGCGTTCAGCGTCGACGTCAGCTGAGTCTTCGAGCTGTTGGCGTAACCTGGATAGGCTAGTGGCAGCGTCCTTACGGACTTCTTGATATTGTTCTGTCGCTGTTTGGACGGCGTCTTCACCAAATACGGCTTTACGAAACTGCTCTATTTCTGCTTCAGGCAGCCCGCTACCGTCCCACTCGCTAGCCTGCACGATCAAGTCGGTTTGATACAGCTGAAGCTGGTTGCCTACCTGCGGCTCGCTAAAGCTGCTAATCAGCGATTGGCTCATGACCCATGCTACGAGCAGTGTCAACACAGAAAGGACGATTCGCTTGAGGGTCATGCTAGTTGAGGACGTAAATTTTTTAAGGGTGGACTACTGTTCCCTTGTATTATCGCACTTTGCTCTCTTCAAGCTAGGCCATTCAGATAGAATTAGAGAGCGCTACGCCTTTTTCAACCCTCTTTATTTATGACGACTTCCTCTGACTCCTCTCAAACTGAACTTGACAAGGCCGCCATACAGCTCGATGAAGAGGCGACCCAGCAAGGCCTCAGTGAAGCGCAGTACAAGCGCAAAATGGAGCGTCGCAAGCAGGTGCAAGACCAGCGCCTGTCTGAGCGGAAGGTTGAAAAAGGTCTGGTTATTGTGAATACGGGCAATGGTAAGGGGAAAACAACCGCAGCGTTGGGTGTTGTTCTGAGATCGCTGGGGCACGGATTTAACGTAGCGATTGTGCAATTTATCAAAGGCGGCTGGGAGCCTGCGGAAAAAGCCGCGCTGAGTCATTGGCCAGATCAGCTGAAGTTTCATGCGATGGGTGAGGGCTTTACCTGGGAGACCCAGGACCGCGATCGCGATATCAAGACCGCACAGGCCGCCTGGGAAAAAGCTTTGACATACATTCGCGATACCCGCTATCGGACTGTGCTGCTCGATGAAGTGAACATTGCGCTGAAGCTGGGCTATTTATCTGTGGAGCAAGTCCTTGAAGGGCTAGCAGAAAAGCCGGAGATGAGCCATGTGATTTTGACGGGGCGCGGTGCCCCAAAAGCACTGATAGAGCGTGCTGATATGGTGACTGAAATGACGCTAGTAAAGCATCCCTTCAAAGAGCAAGGCGTGAAAGCGCAGGCTGGCGTGGAGTTTTAGCGTTCAGGAGACGACTGCGCCTCTGCAACAACTGGCCTACCGGCTTTTAATATTTGTACATACTGGGGCATGATAACTGCGGCAGCCATGATTCAAATTTGGCTGTTTTGTCTTAGTCGCTTGCACCATGCTCAAAATTACCCGTCTTTCCAAACAATTTGGCGATAGAAAGGCACTCAATCAGCTATCGATGAGCCTCAAACCAGGAGAAATTTACGGTTTGCTCGGCCCCAACGGGGCAGGAAAAACGACGGCGCTTAACTTACTATGCGGTTTACTTAAGCCTGATAGCGGAGAGATTTTGGTGCAAGGTCAGCCTGTTTGCAAAGCGACGAAGCTGTTGGTTGGCGTGATGCCACAGCAGAATTTGCTGTATCAGAGCTTAACCTGCGCAGAAAACCTGGCTTTTATTGCTCGGATTTACGGACTTAGCAAGAAAAGGACCGCGCAGCAAGTTCAGGCCTGTCTGGCATCTGTGAATCTGTCGGATCGTGCGCACAGCGTTGTGGGTGATTTGAGCGGTGGAATGCAACGAAGGCTTAGCCTGGCGGCTTCGATTATTCATCAGCCTAAGCTGGTGGTACTAGATGAGCCCTCAACCGGGTTGGATATTGAAGCTCGCTATGAAGTGTGGGAGTTGATTCGTTCACTGAAGCAGCAGGGGGTGACGGTACTGCTGACGACGCATTTGTTGGATGAGGTAGAGCGGCTGTGCGATCGCATTGGCATTATCAAACAGGGTCAGCTGCTGGCAGAAGGTACGCTTGAGACACTGCGCGGTCGCATTCCAGCGCAAGAGATCGTCATCATAGATACGCAAGATGAGGGTGGTGCGATCGCCCGCGCCCAGTCTCATGGGTTTACACCTCGTCGCTACGGCAGCGATCTGGCTTTTTGGGTTCCTGAGTGTCTCGATCTGCCCGCGCTGCTCAACCGTTTTTCGGGTCTGCCGATTGACTCTATCTCACGTCATGCTATTGGGTTAGAACATATCTACTTAGAAGTGACTCAAAGCAAGCAGCCTAGTGCGCTAATGATTCAGTCAGACGAGCCCTGGATAGAAGGGAACGCAGCGCTTGCGGCCTAGTCGCTTATCAGTCGGCGCAGCCTTTTGCGTGAAGCGTACTATTGTAGGGAAAGACGTTCAGCTACGGAGCCTTGTGCTGCCATTATGGTTAAATTTCTGGTTGCTGCGATTCCAGCGCTTTTAGGGATTGCGATCGCAATTTTCTCCGTTCAAAATGCTACGCCCGTCGCCGTTACTTTTTTGAGTGTGACCACCGTTAGGTTGCCTGTGGGGATTTGGGTGGCGATCGCGCTGGGCGTCGGAATGCTCGGCACAGCTATCCTATTAGGCCTCTTCAAAAAGAGAAAGTCAAAGCCTCTTTAATTGGTCATTGAAAGGCGTTTCAGCCATTTCACTGAAACACTCGATTAAGATGAAAAGTATGCAAGCAGGGGTAATAGCTTCTCGTTAGTGTTTTAAGCAACTCTTCGAGAGCTATAGAGCAATCAGGTATGGAGTCCCGCGGCCAATTCATTCCGCTCAACGCATGGATTTACTAACCGTTGCTGGCAGATTACTGTTGCCGGCAGATTACTTTTCTATGTCAGGATCGCACCGCCCATCAGCTTTTGATAGCGCCGCTCTAGCTCTTTTTCCATCAGCGGCCAGCGCGTGAGGCCGTCACCGTCTTTGGCTTCCTCTGCCAGAATATTGGTTGCGGCTGTTCTCGCTATTTCAAGGACTTCTTGATCTTCGACTAAACTTGCGAGTGCAAAGTCTGGCAAGCCGGACTGGCGGGTGCCGAGCACCTGCCCCGGTCCGCGAAAGCGCATGTCCATTTCAGAGATAAAAAAGCCGTCTTGAGATTGTTCCATGACTCTTAGGCGCTGCATAGCCACGTCGCTTTTGCTGCTGGTCATGAGTAAACAAAATGACTGATCGGCTCCTCGACCCACGCGGCCGCGCAGCTGATGGAGCTGCGAGAGGCCAAAGCGTTCAGCATGCTCTATCAACATAACCGAAGCGTTGGGGACATAAAAAACCCCATAAAAAACGGGGGT
>CALDSK010000334.1 GCA_937911865.1 uncultured Synechococcus sp. | reverse complement strand
GAAAACGCTGGAGTCTAAACTTTAGCTCACTTCACCGAAAATGAAATAGCCCTGGGTGTTTTTGTAGGAATTCAAGTATGAAACAGAACAAATTAAAACAATAAAAGTTGTTCTAAAAGTAGGCTAACCTTTATTGTTTTCATCCACCAAACTTGATGATTTTAATTGCCAAGGTGTTTCTGAAAGCTAACAGTAACGCGCAGAATGCATCACCTTCAATACATAAGCTTACGTAATGGCTCCAGAGAGAATACGGCTAATTTCTGCAATGCGGACCATCAATTATGCGTGTTTTTTACGACCATCTTTATATTTATTTAAGAAATAAAGCGAATAAGATGCTATGGAACAGGGGATTTTTCAGCATTTCCACCTATATATCAATTTTCCTTTGAGGGTAGAAGCAAAATTCCTACGTTCTTTTCCGGTTTAGTTTGCAATGACCGCATGAGATTATTTCATCAAGAACATTACATGCAAACAAACTTGTTTCGGGTTTGAACTAAACACCGTTCAAAACAACTTTTATGGATGGTTCAAAGCGATCAATCAATGTCGCTAAGCCTATCGGAAAAGTTGACCTTTGAGAGGGCACTGAACACAGTTCAAATCAGATGTTTTAGGTCAAGTTTGTACAGCAATCGCCAGATGCATCTGGCGATTGCTGACCACTTAGCTCTATAAGCATCAACGGTTTCACCTATAAGACACCTACAAGCAATTTTCAGAGCTAAGTGGCGAACGCTATATATCAGCATCTCGGAGCATCTACCCCATGCAATCTATAGAACCTGTCGGGTCTAATTCTGCTTATCCCTCGGAGGCAAAACCAGTGTCGGAAGCGTTATCACAGAAAGCTTATAAGGCGACTAAAGCGGCGGCCATAGCCTCAAGAGCACGGTTTAGACCCAATAGCTGGCTTTCTAACAAAGATGCTAATCTGCTGCTGCGCAAGCGAGCTCAAAGAGAAGCCAAGCAGGGCAACTTTGCGGCAGCGGTGCAAATTTTCAATCGGCTGACGGTATACGAACCAGAGAATGCAGACAACTTTGCTAACCGGGGGCTGATGCACTACAACTTGAAGCACTATAAACAGGCATTTCAAGACTACAATCAGGCAATCACGCTCAAGCCTGACCTAGACCGTGCCTTGAGCAATCGGGCCAATCTGCATGCCTCACAACACAACTGGGCAGAGGCTATCGCTGACTACGACCAGGCAATTGATCTAAACCCGCTCAACATTCGTGCTCGGCTTAATCAAGCGCTTACACTCAGAGAAATGGGCGACTATGAAGAAGCTCTAGTGTGTCTTGATATTGCCCTGTTCTTTCGGCCTGAGAGCGCTACTCTCTATGCTGAGCGGGGCCGGACTTACCAGCTAGAAGGTCAGTGGAACTGTGCGATCGCCGACTACACCACTGCTCGCAAGCTAGCCCGGTTATCCACAGGCCTAGACCTAAGCGCTCCAGGAAGAGTAAATGACAGAGTCGTGCGCTGGATGAGTAGTCTCTACTGAGGATCATTTACTGAGGATCACCCAATAGACAATCAACAAAGGCTGAAAAACTAGAGACAAAAAGATAGCGTCAAGACTCGTATCAACAGCGGGAGTCTCGACGCTAATCTTTTTGTGAGGATACTTTCTGGCGTCTTTCGAGGTTTAGCTCTAGACCTGTAGCAAGCCGTCAGTCAATATCGATTGATTGGGGCCCTTTGGAATCGGCGGGCGCATTTGACGGACTCTGGGCCGGTGGCGTTGCACCCTGCTTATTCAGCCAGCTTTTTACCGGGTCTTCAGATAAATCCAACCGAAACAGGCCTGAAAAGAAACCGCCGCAAAAAGCAACAGGCTGACGGGCCAGCTCTCGTACGAAGGGGGTTAGCTCATCAACAAACATAGTTTTGAAAATTGCTCCACGCTAAAGGTCAGTATTGACAGTTCAGTCTTAACCAGTGTAACGGGCAAGTAGAGGCTTACGCTATACAGCTTTAGTAGGTAGCTATAGCAGACTGCGGCGACCGTTGACCTGAATAGTTGACCAGTTGGTGCGAGCAACCGCTAGCTGCGCTTCGGTAATCGACGCGCCAGTGAGATCCGCGCCGCAAAGATTGGCCCCTTGTAAATTGGCCGATTCAAAGTTGGCTTTGGTCAAGTTAGCCCCCCGCAAATCAGCATTTTCTAAGTTGGCGCAGCCTAAGTACGCCCCCGCTAAATTGGCATTCTTGAGCGTGGCCTGATTCAGGTTTGCCTGGCTCCAGTGAGTATTCGAAAGATCAGCGCCTAGTAGGTTAGTTTTTCTAAGCGTAGCTTTGGCGAACCTTGCACCCGCAAAAACCTGCTTGCGCAGATCGAGCTGACTCAAGAACAAATTAGAAAAATCGCGATGTCCCTTTTCATAATCGCTCTGTAAAGAGACCGGGGTGGGTTTGCGCGATCGCCGCCGTTCTACACCCTTGTAGTTAGGATCTGCCTTTGTACGTCGTTCCTTACTAGCGCGAATCGCGGCGGCCATTCGAGCAGAGGGAGGCACTCTTTCTTGCAGCTCAACCGCATTCTTTTCAGCGGCGCTAGGCGCTTTAGCCATTGCAAACGACATACTTTGAGCCAGACTCTCCAAATAGGGCTCCATGTCTAAGTCTCTGATCACATCGGCGGCCATTTGGTAGCGATTATGCACAGAGATATCCAGCAGCTTGGTTAGTACCTGAGAAAACTGTCCGCTGATGACGATGTTATCTTGCCAACGAAGTTCACCCGTTTGTGCATCGTAAGGTAAATCTTTGGGAGAGCGCCCTGTGAGTAAATAGACACAGGTCACACCAATAGCGTAGAGGTCGCTAGCATATACCGGACGCATAGCCATCTGCTCTGGCGGCGCATAGCCAGGGGTGCCAATCGCATAGGCCGTTAGCGCCGTCTGGTCAGAGGCATCTATCTTGGGCTGATTGACCTTGTCTTTGACCGCGCCAAAGTCAATCATGACGAGCTGCTGATCCTGTTCACGACGAATCAAATTAGCAGGCTTAATGTCTCGATGAATGATTTGATTGTTGTGGATAAATTGAACCACCGGCAGAATTTCATTGAGAAACTGTCTGACGGCATCTTCTGCAAAGGGGCCATTCCTTTTAACTTCTTTTTGTAGCGTAGACCCGCTTACATACTCTTGAACAAGATAAAACTCGTTCGACATTTCAAAATAATCGAGCAGGCGAGGCAGCTGAGGATGATTGCCAATTTTCCCCAAGATATTGGCCTCTCGCTGAAAGAGGTCGCGGGCCATATCTAGCAGATTCGGATCGCTGGTAGTTGGTCTGAGCTGCTTAATCACACAGGGCGGCAGACCGGGCAAAGACTGATCGCGCGCTAAAAACGTTGCACCAAACCCACCGCGACCTAACGCCCCTAGAACCCGGTAGCGTTCTCTGACCCAGAGCTTGGCACCGCAGCTTTTACAAAAGCGGGCGGTCGCTGCGTTTTTGGGCTTGGAACAGCCGGTAGCGATGCAATAAGTCATTGATGAATAGTTGCGTGCGAAGCGATAGCCTTTTAACCGAGTGTTCCCGTATCCGGCAACCGTAGTACGATAAGCAGTGGTCGTATATCTTTGGATATGGGCTGAGTTTTATTGTTATGGCCAGCGCCAAAGCGTCAATTTCTCATGCGTGTTTCTGTTAACTGGCTCAAAGAGCTTGTCGAGTTTGATTTTTCTCCAGAGGCGTTAGCGGATGCGCTGACGATGGCGGGCTTTGAGGTAGAAGACATTGAAGATCGGCAAAGCTGGGCCGACGGTGTTGTCGTCGGCCGGGTGCTGACACGCGACCCTCATCCAAAGTCAGACAAGCTGAGTGTGTGCACAGTCGATATTGGCGCAGCCGAAAAGTCTACGATTGTGTGTGGCGCAGCCAACGTGGATGCGAATATGTGCGTGCCAGTCGCTACAGTAGGCAGCTATTTGCCCAAGGTCAATCTCAAAATCAAACCGCGCGAGGTACGCGATGTTTTGTCAGCGGGCATGATTTGTTCTTTATCAGAACTTGGGCTGGCAAAAGAGGCTGAAGGTATTCATATTTTTGAAGAGGCAAGCTTTGAAGGGGGTGACATCAAAGTCGGAGAAGACGTGCGCCCGCTGCTGGGTCTCGATGATTTTGTTCTAGATGTCACGTCTACGGCAAACCGAGCTGATGCCCTCAGCATGGTAGGCATTGCCAGAGAAATCTCTGCCATTACGGGTAATCCGTTAAAGCTACCGACGGTTGGCGAACTAGAGGGCAGCCAAACAGCACTGGTGGGCGTTGCTATTGAGCTGAGCGATCCAAAGGCTTGTCCTATATATATGGGCAGCATTTTAGACGGCATTACCATTGCGCCCTCTCCAGCCTGGCTACAGCAAAGGTTGATTGCTTCGGGCACGCGGGCAATCAACAACGTCGTGGATGTGACGAACTACGTTTTGTTGGAATGGGGCCAGCCACTGCATGCTTTTGACTTGGACCGATTGAGCGCAGCGGCAAGCTCGCAGCCCGTGACAGTTGGCGTACGCTATGCCAAAGAGAAAGAAACGCTCGTTACATTGGACGACAAAGAAAGACACTTAGCTGAACAGACGCTGCTGATTACGGCAAATGATGCCCCTGTTGCATTAGCGGGTGTCATGGGCGGCGCAGCAACAGAAGTGATTGACTCGACAACCCGCGTGTTTCTAGAAGCAGCTTATTTTGATTCGGCAGTGATTCGTCGCTCGGCTAGGTCTCAGGGATTGCGGACGGAGGCTTCGGCCCGCTATGAGCGAGGGGTAAATCCAGCTGAGCTGAAGCTGGCGAGCGATCGCGCCCTACAACTGCTGATAGAAACCACAGGCGCTTCGCTCAAAGGGCACAGTGAGGACCGCACAGAAATCGGAAACATTTCACCCACCCGAGAAGTCTCGCTACGGTTGAGCCGAATCAATCAAATTTTGGGTCGTGTGGTTGAGGGCGATCGCAACAAATCGTTAGACAAAGCAACGGTAGAAACGCTATTGGCCAAGCTTGGCTGCAAAGCAGTTGCCAATGACGTGGCCAATGGCGAAGACAGCTGGACAGTAGAAGTGCCCCCTTATCGCTACCGCGACCTAGAGCGTGAAATCGATCTGATTGAAGAAGTCGCTCGTCTCTACGGCTACGACTACTTTGACAAAACCCTACCGAGTCAAACCTCCCAGGGCTATCTTTCTCAAGGTGCAGCGCTATCGAGAAAGCTCCGCGCTGCCTTTCGAGGGGCTGGCCTAACTGAAGCGATTCACTACTCGCTCACCAGCCCAAATTCTGATCGGCAGGTCGTCTTGGCCAATCCGCTATTCACTGAATATTCGGCGCTGCGGATCGATTTGCTCGATGGCTTGATTGAAGCCTTTGAGCTAAACGTCAATCAGGGCAACGGACCGCTCAATGCATTCGAGATTGGCACCGTCTTTAATAAACCCGACGGTAACCCAGAAGGCGATCCAATTGAATCGATTAAAGTATCGGGAATTTTGGGTGGCGATGCCCGGCGTGGGCGCTGGGTCACGAGCAATAAAGACACACCGATGAGCTGGTACGAGGCCAAAGGTATTTTGCAGTGCGTGTTCGATAACCTGGGTCTTGACGTTGACTACCGTACGGATGATAGCGATGTGCGGCTGCATCCTGGGCGCACGGCTGGGCTGTTTGTTCGCGGACGGACGCGCTTAGGCACTTTTGGTCAGCTGCACCCTGAACTGCGACGAGACAACGATTTGCCAGACGAAGTGTATGTCTTTGAGCTGGACTGGTCAGTGCTAGAAATGTGCTTGACCGGAAAGCGTGGCAAGGCCGTGAAGTTTGCAACCTATTCTACGTACCCGGCGTCCGATCGAGATTTGGCCTTCTTTGCACCGACAGCGGTCTCGGTCGCTGATCTGCAGCGCTCAATTAGTAAATCAGGCGGGAAGCTACTCGATTCAGTCACGCTCTTTGATGAGTACAAGGGTAAAGGCGTACCAGAAGGAGAGCGGTCTTTGGCATTTAGGCTGGTGTATCGGGCGAGCGATCGCACCCTTACAGACAAAGACATTGACCCCGTGCACGAGAAAGTGCGCAAAGGGTTAGAGAAAACCTACAAGGTGAGCTTGCGAAGTTAGCCGACACAGTGAGCCTGCGAAGTTAGCCGATAAATTTAGTAATCGCCTTTTCTAAAAAGGAACATCTGGGCCTGGGTCAGAAGACTTGGGCTTGGGCGAAGTCTCTTCAGTTTGTTCAACATCGTCATTCAGATTAACGATTTGGCCGTTGAAGAAATTGGCGAATCGGTTAATTTTGTCTTGGTCCTTGTCAAAACCTATCGTGTCTGCAGGTGCATCTAGCCGAGAAGGGGGCCTGCCATTATCGGCAGGCTTTTGCGGATTCGGTGAACGATTGGGGCTGTACTGAGCTGGCGAGGAGGGTAAAGAGCCAGGCGGTGAAGCGCTAGGCAATTGACCGTTACCGTTGGCAGCGTTCGGAGAAACGTCCTGCTGTGAGTTGGAGCCATTGGACGCAGACTTGTCTTGATCTGGCGCTTTAACCGTTGGCGGTTGAGAGGGATTAGAAGGATGGCGCGAAGACGAATTAGGGTGCTGATTGGACGGCGCGTCTGACTTAGCGCGAGGCACAGGGGGCGCGGGTGGAGGGGGCGCTGGCTCCTCCACCGCCACAACTGGAGACTCTTCTGGGGTAACGACTTCTAAAGACACTTTAATCGACCGCTGAAAGACGCTTTTGAAGGCGGCTTCCAGGTTGGGAACGCGCGACTGGGCCAGCTTTTGCAAGGAGGCTGAGCGAAACCCGACTTTGGCACCCACACCGTCAAAGCCAAGCAGTACGCCCTGCTGAGCCATTAATATTTGAGTGCCTCGGGGGACTAAAACCGCGAGAATTTTATTCCAAAGATCCGCGAGACTACCAAAGGCAACATCGGCTGGAGGCGCTGAGGCAGGTTCGGCTGGCACTGCTGGCTTATTCTCTACTGGGCCATCTGCCGATGGGGGCGATTCATGAGCAGAGATTTCGTCGTCAGATGAGGTCGAGCCTGATTCAGCAGGATTGATACCTGGGCTTGCACTGGGAGCAGTGGGTACAGGTGGCGCTGATGGAGAAGTGTCTTTTTCAGTGGGTAATTCAGGCGCTGATGGAGGAGGGGCTACTGAGCTGTCCGCACCGGGGGACGCAATCGGCGGTGGTGCAACGGATGAGGGGATGGCAGGTGCGCGCTGAGCCGAGCTAGGAGAAGATTCGGCCAGATAAGCGCTAGCACCCAGGGCGCTAGGCAACAGTCCGGTGAGGGTCACTTCTAACCACAGGCGAGGTTGTGTGGTGTTTTTCACCTGCACTTCAGCAGTTTGAAGCTTTTGCTGACTCGCTAACAGCTGCGCGGCAGAAAGGTGCTGCGCAAATTCAGTCATCTCTGCCCAGGTAGGCGGGGTAATGGCGACGAGATCTTTACGGTCAGGGGCCTGCTTAGCGATTAGTAAGTCGCGATAAAAGCCCACCAGGCTTTGCAGCACAATTAGCGGTTCTCGGCCTTTATCCATCAGGTGACGCACGCGCTCTAGGAGAGCGGTGCCATCATCAGCGGCGATCGCCCGCACCAAGTTCAGCAAATCGCGCTCGGGCACCGCGCCCACTAGGCCCCAAACCGACTCCACGGTAATTTCATCGGCCTGTAGGCTGAGCTGATCGAGCAGGCTTTCGGCATCGCGCAGTCCCCCTTGAGCAATTTGGGCGACGAGCTGAGTGGCGCTTTGGGCGATCGCAATCGATTCTTCGAGCGCAATGTATTCGAGGTGCTTAATCATTGACGGCAGCGGAATTCGCCGAAAGTCAAACCGCTGGCAGCGAGAGATAATCGTTGGTAATACGCGCTGCGGATCGGTCGTTGCCAGCACAAAAACCACTCGCTCAGGTGGCTCTTCTAACGTTTTTAGCAACGCATTAAACGCGGCAGTGCTGAGCATATGGCATTCGTCAATGACATACACTTTGTACCGGCATTGGACAGGGGCGAATTGCGATCGCTCAATCAACTCGCGAATGTTATCAACGCCCGTGTTGCTCGCCGCGTCAATTTCAACAATGTCTAGCGAACTGCCCCTGTTGACCGACACGCAGACATCGCACTGACCACAAGGCTCTGCAGTAGGAGACGCTACGCTCAGACAGTTGAGCGACTTTGCCAGAATGCGCGCGCTAGAGGTTTTGCCTGTCCCCCGAGGACCGCAGAACAGATAGGCTGGCGCAATGCGATTTTGAGTCAAAGCATTGGTTAACGTGGCTGCGATCGCCCCCTGGCCCACCAGCTGAGAAAATGTCTGCGGTCTGTATTTATGGTGGAGGGGTTCGTACAAGCGCTTTGACCTGAAGGTAATCACCGCCTATACGATATCGTTTTCACCCAAAAATTGAGTAAAAGAATTGAAACACCATAACAAAAGCAATTAGACGAAAACTAGACTCGGCACTTCACTCGCTCTTGAATGATGTAAGTGGCTGCTTCGCTAGCAACAGTCGGGTTGAGCGTCTTGCGCTGACGGCGCTGTGTAGCGGCTAATGCGGCAGGCGTCTTAGCAGGCTTACGTACGGGCTGCTTTTCTACACCATCTAGCCAATAGCCATTCAGATAAGCTTCAACCAAATGGGCAAAGACCACCTGCAAGTTGATGGGTAGCTCGGCGGCAATCTCTGCCTGTGTTGCATAGTTGTCTACTAAACGGCCCATAGACTGCATTAGTAAACGATTCTCGCTCGGGCTAGTTGGATAAACAGACTTAAGAGACTGCCAGCGAGCTTCAAAAGCTTTAATTCCTGTCAACATAATCATAGTTTTACGGCTTGTAGATAGAGAAGGTGATGGTATTGATAAAAGCAGAAGAATCGATAATTTTCTCTGCTCTATAGACGTATTCTTTAACGGGCACCAGAGTCCGGACAAACAGACGTACGTAAAGTCACCGAAATTCAGTCATATCAAGGGAATTAACTCTCAAGCCAACGACAAATAGAATGTGATTTTGCTCAATTTATCAGCAAACAATTCAGCTAAAATCTCAACGAAACAGGACACATTCACCCAAAGACAACGACTGAAATATGACTGTAATCACAGACGTATTCCACATCAGCAACCTACCTTACCAAAAAACGAAAGACGGCTTTGGGCTCAAATTAAAATGAACCGCTAAAATAATTTAAAGGGAAAATTTAGTGTGTTAAATCACACGTGGCCACTCCCAGGCCAAATGAGTGCATCATCCCTCTCACGACCACGATACGTGCATCCTGAGCGTCTAATTTATAAGCAACGTCACGACTAGGCCCATACCGAAGCTGAAGCCAACCAGCAAGAGCAACATTTGATACTAAACCCTTGTGATAGCGGTCATTGTATTTACTGAATGCATCGACTTAAATTTGTACCTAGTGTATTTGATATGGTTTCAAACCGCTTGGTATCAAACATCAACTCGCCCTAAACAAGCGCAGCTGATTTTGCAATAGGTGGCACGGCCCAGACTGTCTTTACATGTGCAGAATCGACCTTTTATAGAAGGTCAGTTCTGCCGACTGATTCAGAAGGTAGTTGGTATTACACACACCGCCCCCGAAGGCTCAACCCCCTTCGACAGCGTGTTCGTGATGTTATCTACATTTTGGGAATACTTGATATAGCAAACTGAGGAGCTAACGCTTGTGAAATGACGCGCTCTTGTGTTAAACGCTCGTAGACCGTCACCACCAAACTCAAGCGAACATAGTGAATCCGTTAAACAGATACATCTACTTTCTATCATCAATAAATTCTCTATCGAGAAGCACAAGAGCGAGCATACGGCATGAAAGAAGCTAACACAGGGGACCAGAAGAAGCTTTTACTCATTGATGATGATCCTAATCTAATTTTACTGGTTAAGGATTATCTAGAGTTTCGCGGCTACCAGGTAATGACCGCAGGTAACGGTAGAGAGGCGCTATCTACGCTTACAGACCTATCACCTGACATGATTATCTGCGACGTCATGATGCCAGAAATGGACGGCTACGCATTTGTCGAACAGGTTCGTCAAGATCCTGGCAAAAGCTGGATTCCGATTCTATTTCTGTCTGCCAAAGGGCAAAGCCAAGACCGCGTTAAAGGGCTAACGACCGGCGCGGACGTCTACATGGTCAAACCTTTTGAGCCTGAAGAACTGGTGGCACAGGTAGAGTCTTCCCTGAAGCAGGCAACCCGTTTGATTCATCATCAAAACAAAGGGCCTAACTCTATTCCGACAATTCAGGTTCCTTTTGATGTAGAACTTACGCCTACTGAGCTAAAAGTCGTTCAGTTTGTGGCACGGGGTATGGCAAACCGCCAGATCGCAGAAGAGCTAAAGGTCTCTCAGCGAACCATCGAAAGCCATGTGAGTAACATGCTAGGGAAAACGGGTCTGCATAACCGGACAGAGCTAGCACGCTGGGCAGTTGAGAATAACAAGGCTTAGGTCGTGGATTGAGGTGTTGAGTGGTAGAGGCGATCGCATCTAAAAGCCCGCTAAATTAGCACCTCAAATTCTTTTCTCAATCATCCACAACCTTTGATATACTGAAGTTCGCTTGAGAGACAGCTGGTTTGTAATCAGTTGGCTATAAGCCTCCAAACATGCCTGAGCAGACAGTTTGGAATTGCACTTTGCTGGTGTAGCTCAGTTGGTAGAGCAGCTGATTTGTAATCAGCCGGTCGTCCGTTCGAGTCGGATCACCAGCTTCCTAA
>CALDSK010000333.1 GCA_937911865.1 uncultured Synechococcus sp. | reverse complement strand
AGTCTCCTAGAGCTGAACGGCAGGTGGATGGAACTGCTGCAAGCGCAGAACGAGGAAGTGGTGTTTCCGGTGGATCTACATTCAGTCCCGGTCAGCGCCCCTCCGACCGCTATGGAGCAGCACGATTCAGCAGATCTCCGAGCCTTTTTGACAGAACTCAGAACATCTTAGAGACGGCCCCTGAACTCCAGTCCGAACAGAAACCTACGCAAGACGCTACTCAAGAAAGAGCCATGTCACAAGACCTGTATGCTCCCTACAAACCCAAAAGCAAAGGGCGATCACCCGGTACGCTAATCCCTACAAACTTGGCTTTGCCTGCTCAGCAGGCGCTAGAAGCTTGCGCACAGGCACATGGCGATCTCGATGAGTTTGTGATGCACCGGCTTGGCTATGGCTCAATAGAGCAGATGTATGGCGTTCTCTACGCAGAGCAAATCGATGCGCTGGCCCTGGCGTTCGATCAGAAAGATAGAGGCAAAATCTTTCTCAACGGCGACCAAACCGGCAACGGCAAGGGACGCTTTGGCGCGGCTAATATCATTGATGCCAAGCGCCAGGGCTACATTCCGGTGTTCGTCACTCAAAAGCCTAATCTGTACAAGTCTATGCTGGAAGATTTGGCAGATATTGGCTTTGCAGACATTCAGCCATTCTTTACCAATAACAACGAGCGTATTGCGCTCTCTAGCGGGCGAGTGCTCAGGACTGGCAATGCGGCGAGTCAGGCTGAAGAGATGCAGGCGATCGCGCAGCAAGGTGACTTGGGTGGATACGACGCTATCTTCACAACCTACAACCAGCTCCAAAGCGTCAATAGAAAAGACACACCGCGCCGTGAGTTCTTGAGAGCAATTGTCGAGCAGTGCGTATTCATTTTCGATGAATCCCATGAAGCGGGCGGCAGCGTTAATAAGCAGGATGCTTGGTCAACCAGCGGTGCGATGAACCGCGCCGATTTTGTCAGATGGCTAGTTGACCATTCGGCCAGCGCTATTTTCATGTCTGCTACAGCTACCAAAGATCCTGCTGTTATGGATCTGTATGCCCGTGGAACAGACGCTGTTCATGCTGTTTCAAGTATGGCCAGACTTGAGAACACGCTAAAAGCTGGCGGCATTCCCCTCCAGCAGATGATGGCTGCGCAGTTTGGCTTTGCCGGAAATATGCTGCGCCGAGAGCGCAGTATGGAGAATATTTCGTTTCAGGCCAAAGTTGTCGGCGTTGATCACGAGGTCGCTGACAGAATTTCTAGCATCATGAGAGCTATTGATCAATTTGACCGTGCCAAGCGCGTAGCCCTGAAAGAACTCAACAAGGAAGTTCGCCAGGAGGCTAAAGCAGCCGGTGAAGATAATGCAATCGGTCAATCGGGAGCCAAATCCCAGAATTTCACGTCGCTAATGCACAATGCAATTGAGCAGGGTCTATTAGCGCAAAAGGCAGAAGCAACGGTACAAGAGGCAGTAGATGCGCTTCAAAGAGGTGAGAAGCCGGTGATTGCTGTTGCCAATACAATGGATGCCTTTATTGGTAACTACGTAGAAGATAGGGGAATTCGACCTGGGGAACCTATCGACATTTCGTTTGGCGATATCCTAGCTCGTTATCTGGAGCGCTCTAGAGATGTCACCATCACTGACTACGTGGGTGATAGGGAACGACGACCCATGACGGATATGGAGCTAGGTATAGAAGGGGTAGCAGCTTTTGAGTATGCAGAAGCGCTGATCGCCAATTCTGATTTCTCTTCTATTCCGCTCAGCAGCATCGACTATATCAAGCATCGACTAGCACAGTCAGGCTACAAGGCAGATGAGATTACTGGCCGCTCAAACATCATCAACTACGGCGAAGCAGGTGAGCAGCTCTATGGACTAAGACCACAAAGCCAGATCAAAGCCCAAGGGAAGATTAATGTTGTTGAGCGTTTCAATAGCGGTCAGCTAGATGTTGTCATTTTGAACCGCAGTGGTGCAACGGGCATTAATCTCCACGCATCTGAAAAGTACTCGGATCAGAGTGTTCGGCATTTGATAATGGCTCAGCCAGAGCGCGACATCAACCAAGTGATGCAAATGCTCGGTAGAGTCAACCGATTTGGGCAGGTCGTTGAACCTAAAATTACATTGGTCGTTGCCGATATTCCTGCCGAGAAACGGCTTGGGGCAATGCTGGCAAAAAAGATGTCGAGTCTTAACGCCAATACAACTGGCGATAGGGAGTCAGATCTAACCGTTTCAAATGTTGCTGACTTTATGAATTCAGCAGGTGAAGAAGTCGTTACCGAATTGCTGGAAGAACAGCCCGAAATTAATGAATTGCTCTCTTTCCCAATGAGGGGAGCGACAGGTGATAGTGATACAGAACTCATTAGCCGAGTAACGGGACGAATTCCGCTGCTGCCACTTGAGAAGCAGGAGGAACTTTATTCGTATATCGAGGCTGAAACCATTGCGCTGATTGAACAAAAAGCCGCGATGGGCGAGAACGTTCTAGAAGCTGACAAGCTAGATCTCGATGCCAGAACGCTCGCTACGATGACGGTCGTTCCCAAAGATAGCCAGATTGATAGTCAGTTCACCGGCCCAGTTATTTTAGAGGTCGTTGATGCAAAGGTAACAAAGAAACCACCTACTCAATTAGCTGTTGTCAATCTAGTTCGACAGAGCCTCGATCAGCCACAGATTGAAGATATTGCGCAACATGATTTTAGTCGGATTCGAGAGACTTCTAAAGAGCACGGTCAAGCGCTGTTGGAGCGAGGCGCTCAGATGGTGGAAGAGTACCGCAAGCGCAGGCTCTCAAAAGCTAAGCAAGCAGAAACTGCCGATAAAATTAGCCAGAAGCTGGACGATCAGCTAGAGACCCTAGATGCGATCATCACATCCTATCCGGTAGGTGCGTCTGTAACCTGCACTATGGCAGGTAAGAAGGATACGCTCAATCATTCCTACGGCGTCGTTGTGGATCTTGCTAGAAAGGCTAGTTCTATGGGGAGTCCAGGTGCGCCTACCAACTGGGCTATGAAGGTTATCACCCTCGAAGGCCAGCAGTTATCGCTTCCCTTTTCTAAAGTGAACGCCAAGACAGGTTCGGGCGTAACCATTAATGCTAGCGAGTCTACTTGGCGAGGAAACAGCATTTACGGAGAGTTTGACAGGCTTCAGCTCGCTCAACGGACTGAACGGCAGGTCTTTACAGGTAACTTACTGAAAGCCTATCAAAAGTTTCCTCAGGGCAAGTTTGTTAGCTTTACTGATAATGCTGGCAATACCCGACAAGGACTCTTGATGTCGGAGAGCTTTGATATTTCAGAAGAGCTGGTGCGCCAACCTGTCATATTTGATGAACCTCGGCAGGTTCGTGCCTTTCTAGAAGAGCTGAGCGGAGGGCTGGGAACGGTTCATACCGTAGATTCAGTATTAGCGGTTAAGCCAGATGGTAAAGCCCGTTTTGGCGGTGGAAAGGCCGATTACTTCATCTTTATTGTGCCAAAGGCAACTAAGGTTGGTGGTCGTTTCTTTCTCAACGAGGATTTGCTAGCTGCGGCTGAAGCGGAGTTCTTTTCTGTGAGCGATCGCATGGAAATGAAGGTGCCAACGGAAAACCTTGAAGCGGCCCTCAGCGTTCTGATGGGGGAGCCAGAAACACAGATCGCTGTTCTAGACGAAAAGTTTACTCAGCAGGTCAGATCGTTTCTAGGGCATAACTTGCCTCAGCTAGAGAAACTGCCAGATAAAGCAGTCGAACCAGAGCATAGCAATCAGCTTGACGGTAGAAAATTTGCCCCCACGCCTCCTCCTGAGGTTAATCAGCCAGAGCTTAATCTTGCTGCGACCTCTCGACGGAACAGTGTGTCGTTGCCAAATGAAGTAGACGATGAAGCCGCTGCCGCTGCTGAGGCCGAAGTTAGCAATCGGTCTAGTATCAGGCGACCACAAGATCATCGCCAGATGGCTGAAAAACGCATCGCTAGATTTTTTCATGAGGCCGGACTAGCTGAGGCCATCATGGATGACGATGGATTCCATCTGCGGATTAAAAACGAGCCGTATATTCCTCTTGTTGTGGAGTCTCACAATCTGGGCGCGAACCAGGAGATCTATCTCACTCACTACATTGAAGTGGGGAGAGATAAGGAACTTGTCCACGACGGTGAGATGGTCTTTGTAGCCAGTGCAGATGGCTATCTAAGGTTTAAGGAAACTGCGGTACAGAATGCGCTCACAGGTGGAGAGCTAAGAGCGCCGGATCGTTCGTTTGCTGGAATTTTTGCTAAGAACATTGTGGAGCAGGGTTTTGCTGAAGCCGCTCTACGACAGCAGCGCTCAGCCTCTCAATATACTGAGGAGCCTAAACGTATAGATGAGCCTCAGCCGGAGTCTCAACTCAATTCAGTGCGCGGTTCTGGAAGGCAAAAAGCCGATCTTCAGATTGCTCATAACGGTGACAACGGTACGGGTGGGCTTTCTGTGAACGGAGCGGTAGAAGATAGCGTAGAAGTGTCGGTGGCTGAAAACAACTTCAGCCAATTTGAGAGTCATCCAGATGCGGTGGTCAAGAGCCATCTGAATCCTATTGTCTGCGAGTTGACGATTCTGAAAGAAGAAGCAGACACCATTACAGTGACACAGTATTCCCAGCTTGAAAGCCTTCAATTTCAGCTTCGGAATGTGCTTGATTGTGACAAAGATTTCTATGCGTCTTCTATGCTGATGGCTTTGCAAAAAATGGGTGGTGTGACCATTCTTGATTCGAGTATCGGGGAAGCTTATGAGGGCGATCGCGCCGATGTCTTGAACAGTAATGTGACCATAGAGCTAGTCCCACGTGATCAACATACTGAAGCTCGTCTTGCTGAAGCGAGAACTGCAATTTATCAAAAAATGCCGGATGAAGTAACGACTGAACTGGCGAATCGCATAGTGGAACTTAGAGCGCGTGAAGAAGTTTTTGGTATTTTCTCTAAGGATTGGTCTGATGAGCTGAATCGTCAGGCGATCGCCCAGATTATTCCATTGCAACAGCAAATTTATGAGCAGGCGAGCATACCCCAGGCGCAGGCTCTCGAAGCCGCTGAAGCATACGCTACTTCATGTGTCCAACCGCAGGATTTGACACATGAGCTGGAAACAGCGCTCGATTTCGCGAATACTGTTGTTAAGCTGCAAACAGAGCTGGATGAAATAATTAAGGCTTGCAACAATGGCTCTACAGGGGAAGGTGTAGGTGGAAAGTCAACAGATGGTAAAGCTAGAGCGAGTGAGATTGTGTCTGAGCTGGAATCGTTGGATATTCCTGCTGCTCGTGAATTGCCGGAGTCTTGGCTGCGTTCTACTGCGTTACCTTTTGACTATGAAACGACGCTTCAGGCTGTATCTGAAGCTGTTTATGACTCAGCTCGCTTGAAAGATATAGAAGCAGCTAGAGCATCAGCTAAAGCAGAGAACAAGACCTCGCTTTCTGATGATGGCAAACCAGCTATGACATTCGTAGTAAGGGCTATTGAGGGAGGCGATCCTCTGCTGAGTGTTGAGGCTGCAAGCGAGCTGCCAAGCTTATCTATGCCGATGGCGGATTTTCGACGAGCTTTGTTGGCTGCTAGATATGTTGGCGATGAGCACCTCGCGAACGATATTGATGCTGTTATAAACGGTAGCCCCGAAGCTGAAGATGTCCTGCTGACTGAACCGTTGCACAATCAAGCTAAAGAAACGCTGGGTCTAGCTAGGGCTAAACAGCAGAAATCTTATGCTGATGTGATTGTTCCCCTTGCTTCTAAGGTACTAAAGACAGCAATTAGCGCTGAGCTAGTAACTAGAGGGAGAGAGGTTGTTGCTTTTGAAGGTAAAAACTATTCTATTCGCCAGAAAGGGAGAGAGCTTAAAGTTTATTGTCACAACACAGATGGTTTTATTCACGCTAAAGACGACATTCCCATTCAGAATCGAAACCTATCAAAGCAGGATTGTGAGACTTTCAATCGCTTTAGTTCGAAGTCTGCTGACCAACTGAGAGCTTCTGCTCCAACAAGAGCAATACATTCCGGATTGGATACCAGTGGTTAATCATTAATTCGGCAACTAAATAGACACCCATTTTCAAGTAACAGCATAAGCAAGCATCGGATGATGAAAGTAGCTACTTACTCGCTTAGGTAGCTTCTGTAGCTTACGCAAACTGGAAGTTACTCTGACTTGGAGCTACTCATCACTAACCTCCACTATTGCTTTCTCTTTTCTGATGCCAATCTATTCGTCTTTCAATGCTGAAGTGCATTTCCATAGCCCATTCAGACATCTCGGGGACTGGGTGGTCAAACCATTCATCTATAAGTCTTAAACACTTCTCAAAATGGGGAATGATGGAACCTGACCATGAACGAGGATAGATACGGTCTGCTAATGCCTGTCGAAATTCTGAAATACTACCGAACTTATGGGTAAGACTTTCTAGCTTAGGATGCCATTGGCACCCCTTCGGATTGTCTTTTAGCAATGGATAGAATTTTAAGAGCAAGGGAACCCTCACATGTGAGCTGGCTTCTGCCCACCTAATAAATGTAGCCTCTGGCAATCTGAATAATATGCTTAATTGATCGTTCTCTGACTCTGCGGATCCCCCTACTGACTTGATTAGCCTTTCTATCCGGTTAACTGCTGTTAGCGTACCAAACTCAAGCAAGTTAGATACAGCCTCCCACAGTAACATCGGCTCACTAACTGCTAAAAGCTGAACGATACCTCGAAAATTATGCTCTGATGCTGAAAAGGAACTGAACTTCTCAGCTTCGCATATACAAACGATTTGTCCGATGAGCTTTTCTGAGAAATCTGTTTCAAGACTACTTTCCTCTTGGATGGCAAGTACTAGCTTTTCTAAAAGATAGCCTGTGTCTACATGATGATAGCCTGTGTCTGAATCTATAAAGCACTGTATCAGCTTTGGTGAGGTTACTATCTGTTTTGTTAGTTGAAAGAGCGCTGGGTCTATCGTTGTTTGATCATCTTGATACATGTATATGATATCCAGCGCTGATCTGATTCCATCAGTTCCCTGCCCTGAAATGAGTTCTTCCAAGAGCGGCAGAACGTCTTCAAAGTTTAGGCTGCTTAATCTTCTCCCGTAAGAGAAATGTACGCAATCTGCTGCGCGTATGTCCCCTTTTGCAAGAGATATTGCAATGGCTTTCACTCTGTCAGGAGAGAGCTTGACCGCAGCATATACGTTAACCATTTGAGACTTTAGGGCATCCGACTCCGAAGCAATGTGAATACACTGGGTCGAATTTGTGGGGCTTACTTTGTCGATGCCTGCAAGCAGACCACAGACGAATCTAATTCCTTTTTGTCCCTCTGACTTTTCAAATGAATTTACAGCTATTCTGAAAGCTTCAACTGGATCTTTCAGTTTTTCTGAAATTTTCTGAGTGAATGCAGTGACACCCTGTAGTTCTTCTTTTGCCATCGCTTCAATAGCGCGATATACAAGATTATCGTCCTTTGAAATTTCTTCTGCGATTTCCTCTGCTTTTTTGACAGAATATTCTTTGCTCAAAGATGCTGCTTGCTCTAAAGAGTAATCCTGGTCAGGATCGTGAAAGGTTAAGCCTGCAAATTTTGTATACAGAAGGGCTTTTTGAATTGGATCAGATGGCATGAGATTTGCGTAGAGATTTCTCACTTTCTTGGCGAGAGTAACAGATGACTTCTGCCGGTCAAAATAAAGCCAGTCGCCCAGTTTCTCAATTGCCTCGGGCCAGCTCTCTTTCGTCTTAGCAATCGTATGTAGTGCTTTCTCTATGTCATCAAACAGATATTCGCAAATAAGATCTCTGAGCGAGCCAATTATGACTTTTTCGCAGTCGGCTCTAAGGCTTGGATACTTTGTGTGAATGTCCAAAAGCGCTAACAACCCTTCTTTGTTATACTCCCATGTCTCACCATAAGTTTTTGGATTCCATTCTCTCAAGGGCCGTTGTATACCGATCTGACCAAATACAGGCGAGCCAGAGAAGAAACTTTGATTCAGCGCTTTTTCCAATGCTTTGAGACAAACTGAAATCAACCTGGTATCACCAGATGAAATACCTTTTCGTAGAGTGAAGAACTTATAAGATGGTTCGGCTTCTGTACCGTTGTAATACAGTTGATAAAGCTGCTGGAAGCGATTGTTTGCGAGACGTGAGCATGTCTCGTTGCTTATTGCAGCCAGTTTCATGAGTAAAGTCGCTGCATAATGAAAACTATTCTTCCGAGATGCAAGCTTGACTAATACTTGAATTAGCTCGCGACATTTCACAAATTCTTCTAGCTCCTCCAACTCTAGATTCCCGAAGAGATACTCCAATTGGCTCATAACGCTGTCAGGATCTATGTGGACTATTGCCATCAAGCACTGTGAGCCTATATCTGTCTTAAGTCCTGCGACTGAGCCACAAAAACTATCGGCTCTCAACAGCCTCTGGGCCACTGAAACAGCTGTTCTCGAACATTCAAAGTAGCACCACCGACTCAGAAAAGAATTACGAAGAGACGGAGGTGCATTCTCTATAAAGCTCAGTATCGTGTTGATTCGTAGCAGATCTAGCCGCCTTCGCCCAAGGAAAATAGCTATAGGCAGAGGCTGCATGGTGAAGTGATCACCATAGTGGCTTATCAGGTTCTGATTCGACTTTCGGGCAAGGTACTCGTACATTTCATCGCCAGTTTGTCTGGCCAGACTGCTGGCAACAAGGTCAATCTCTCCACTAAACTTTTCATCTGCTCCCAACTGCGTAAATAAGGAAAGACACTCAACGGCTCTCAAATGGCTGGGTTCCTTGATCCCGCAACCAATAAGAATTCGCTCTACTAAGTCTTCGACGGACTTCAGAATAGGTAGCTGATCGGAGTAATTGTCTGTTGCGAGTACTGCAATACGTGGATATCCACCGCTAAGTTCTCTGATAAGTTGAATGACTGAACTGTCGATGTTGGGATATCGGCTTCGGATGATTCCGTCTATCAACTCGTTGTCTGCAATGTCTATAGAGATGTTTAAGCAATTACGGCCAGTTGTTTCTATAGGCTGACTATCATTGCCAATTGTGATAACCCTGAGCTGACTTTCCCGTGTCGTAGCGATCTCGTAGAGCTTTGCCGCAAGTTCTCTTGAGCAGTCATCTATCACCAGGAGAGCAGAGCTTTTACTTGATGAAAGGCTTCGTACTAAATGAATGACTTCGTTTTGTATCCTTTGACCTTCACAATAGACAATAGAGGCTGATAATACTATTCCTGCTATCGTTTTGCCACCTCTAAGAATTTCGTAAACAAAGCGAGTCTTCCCGATGCCTGACGAACCTATGATTCTCGCAAACTTCTGTGAGTCAGCGATATGGTTAAGCAGATATTCTTCTGCCTGCTCAAAAGTTAGTGGTTTGAGCTGATTATTTTCGCTGCCTGTAGACTGATTATGCGTGTTTAGTCGAAATCGACTTGTTTTATCTTCAATTTTCGGAATAAGGGATATGTCAGGTTTTTCTCCTAGCTGAGAGATCGTTTTGAAATCTCTGAGGGCTAGTCCAGATTGCTTTTCATTCAGCCAGATAGCAACTGCTGGATGCTGTGATACCCATTGCGAAATTTTGTTGGCATCGTATATATCAATAGCTTTTATATTGTCTGGATCAGCACCTGCTTCTTGGATACCTTTCTTGATTGCGTCAATACGTCTATCGAGCTTATGCCCAATCAATACAGCAGAAGTGAATCCTACATAAGAACCTCCTTCCTGAATGCATTTAATTAATGCATCATTGAGTTGTCGCTGGGCACCCATCTTTTGACTCGATTTTGTCCAAACTTCTTTCTTCCATCCGGCGGGCTCTGGATCTGTAGCTTTTGATTGAAAAATGCAAAACCTAGAGGGTAGATAATCTGTTTCCTGCCTTCCTGCCTTCCATGAGATGCGAGCATCCTCTCCACCGTCAGAGACATTGATTTGGAGAGGCACTGAAACTCCCCTCATGCTAACACCAGTTTTCTGAGCTTCGGCATATAGCAGCTTTTTTAGTAGTTTGACTAGCTCTGTGCTGTCAAGCTCAGTAATCTGGTTTGGAGAAACTTCAAAAATCATGAAAGCTATATAGTGCAATCCATTGCGCATCAAAGGCATGTGAGATACACAATCTAGCACTCATTTCCCTTCAGCACCTCAAAATCTGACACAATGCCTAATCACTCCGAAGTAATCGCCGTTTGCCGCTGTTGCTGATAGAGACGGTTTCCCTATGCAACTGTTACAGTCAATCTAACTGGCTCGTTTGCGATGAGCTTTTTCACGGCCCTTGTACTAGAACGTGCGCTTATTCTCTTTCCAGAATTACGGCTGCTAATTGTCGTTTTCCCAGCAGTGACAGAAACATCTCGTCTATTCATTCTTCTATCTATCGGTCACCTTTCTCACTTACTCGTTTACGCGCTTACCTGTTTACTCGTTTACGCGCTTACCTGAGCAATCTAGTTAGTTTTATCTAAGTTTAACTACGACCTCCCCGTAGAACTCTTGTTGCCGTAACGTCCAGTTTTCCTGTCCGAGGAGTAGTCCCAGGAACAGTGCTCCGGTAGAGAGCCGAGTCACTTCCTTTAGTTTCCAGAATCCCATCGTGCCGTGGTTATGTTCCAGCGCCATTGAGATCCTTTTAATCCAGTCATGAGGATTCTCATGATGAGCGACCTTGAGAGCATCTTCAACGGTCGCAATGGCCTCCTCGACTGACTGTACCTCCTGAGCTTCATCGGGTAGTTTCTGCATCCGTCGCCTTTTCCTGCTAGGCAGCT
>CALDSK010000332.1 GCA_937911865.1 uncultured Synechococcus sp. | reverse complement strand
CGGTCTATTTTGTGCTGCAAGTGTTACCTTAAATCGGCCATTTTTGAACCCTGCCTAAAACTGCCATCTTGCTCTATATTCAGTCCGCTGTTACTAATAATCTTCCATCCAGTCGTTCCGTAAGGCTCTCCGAGGGAAGCATTAGTAGCAAATTGTAATTGTCTATCAGAATCAAACTGTAGTTTATGTCTATATCCAGTGTCTTCCACTAGCTCCAACACGAAACCATCATCTGAGGATGATAGGGTTGCTTGTATCAGACTAGCGGTATTCTTTTCAAAGTCCCCTCTGCCGTACTTATAAGTACATGATTTTCTTCCTATGATCTGATTTTGCGCAGCTGATTCAGATTCCGGCATCTCAGATAGGCCAATCAGAGTAAAACCAGCCCAGAGGCGCGGTTGCGCTGGATATTTCTGCTTAACCAGTAGGGTTGCATCTCGCAAAGCGACCGCTTTGTCAGTAGTAGACTCCAAGTTTTCGTAGAAAGCAACCATTAATTCTGCTGTAGATGCATCGCTTACAGGCCACAAGGAAGCAACTACACTGGGAATGCCATTTGCTAAAAACGGACGTGCAAGACTTAGGTTCCCCTCAATAGTCGTAGTTCCAGAGGTGGTAGCACAGGCACTTAGCACCGCTAGTTCACCATTCAGAGCCATTCCATACAAATCATCTGTATCAAGAAAGCCGTCATTATAGCCATTGAAAGAAGAACTCCTACGATCAGAAGGTGCTAAAGCAAAGGAAGGATATTTGAGCGAATCTAATCTCGTGTGTGGAAGACCATGAGTTGCTAAATGAATGTAATTAGCAAAAGTAAGTTTTGGGATAATCGCTTCTCTAGTCGCATCAGCACCCGTTATAGCAGTAGTGTTAAGTATTTCAGCTACTCGGTTAGCTTCTTCCTCAGCATAGGGGAGTGCATCTAGTTTGTCTGTCAAAAACGGAGCCGGGCTGTATTCCGGCATCTCAGGATTGCCTAGCACCAAGTTTTCAGTAACTTCAGATGATCTATTTTCTGCCCTCAAACGTAGGAGAGTTAGCGCCTTCACTGATGGAGCACTTCTCGTAGTATAAGAATCTATTAAATACCTTCCATCGGATGATTGAAGCGCAACAAATGACAAACCATGCATCGCACCATCCGGAATGAAAATGACGTGTTGCTCATTGTCATTCGGGAGTTCATCCTCTATTGGTTGGATTAAAAGCTGGTACATCTTCTTCAAGCACGACTCTGAACTAGAGCAAATATTTTCCTCAAAGATTTCATCTATATTCTCACCTCTTGCAGATAGAGAAGTACTATCTATAGCCCTAGATAAGAGGGGAGAACTGCCTGAGTCACCTGCAGAACGAGCAGCGTCATGACTCAGTGTAAGACTGATAGAAAAAGTGCATATAAGCAGGGCGGCACCAGACATGTAGACAGATCTAAGCTTTTTAGAACTCGTTCTGAGGATGAATAATATTAAAGCAGCAATACCTAGAACAGATACAATTTTAACTATGGGAAGAAAAGGAATGATTTTATCTAAATCGGATTCAGAAATATTAATTAACTGAGCACTATTAGAACTAAAAACTGCATCAACTAAAACGCTTTCAAAAACGATACTTCCATCTGGTTTAACGACCCATATATATACATACTCATCTTCTGCTTCATCTACACTAGATACATGGGGCTCGTTATTGTTTATGTTGCTCTCTGAATAAAAAACAATAGTCGCATTTTGAATTCTTGCTTCTTCTTTAATTTCGTCGATAGACAGATGTCTCTGCAACTCTATGTCATTCGCTTCACTTCTATATAGCGCGCCAGAGCGGAAGCTTCGCGAAAACACAAAGGCACGGCTTCTATCAGCAACTTCTAAAGCTTCCTCATACCTTCCATCCTGAATTAAAACCGACTGAAGAGCATCGTATGAGCTTCGGCTATCGTCCAAAATCCTCAAGTAATCAGAGTTAAATTGAACCAGACCTCCAGGCCCTTTCTGTTCTTGAAAATCAATAATGTTACGTAATTCTGTTTCAGCTTTGCTAAGCTCTCCATTCTTAAAGAGACTTACTGCATACTTATTTCTTATGCTGTATTCTTCCTCTGTTCCAAGAATAATATATTTCTCCTTGTCAGAAAGAATCTCACCGTAATACTTGACAGAATCTTGATATCTGCCAGATTGGGAATGTATGTCACCCAGCAGTTCCAATCGTGTTCCTTTCGCCCTATCAGATAAATCGTCGCCAAAAGCGCTTCGTCCAAGATTATTATTTTCTATGTACTCTATCTCAGTGTTAATCAGCTCTATAGCGATATTATCCTCTCCCTGCTCTAGATAGATGAATGAAATCGCTTTCAAAATCTCGAAAGATGAAGACATTACAGTAGAGCGAGAACCACTATCCGCTTCTTCAAGCTCTTTCTGCAAATCAGCGTAACTACTTAAACAACTTTCAAGCGTTACGTCACGATCCAGCGAAGCCATATTATAGCCAAAGAAGCAACGGTATCTCAAAGCGTCTTTATATGGTTCTTCCTCTCCACCAGCTCTGTTGTAGTAGTCTCTGATACCTTTATATCGCGCAAGCGTCGCATCAAAACTATTCGAGTACTCTTCACAATGAAGAGCTGCTACTTCTAAAGCTGCTTTATGAGAAAACTTACAAGCTGCTGCCTCTAAAAATTCCCGACAGCTGATACTTGCGACAGAAGGCTGATCCCCCATATCAAATGTGTAAAACGATTGACATGTAAGGCTATCAGAATTTTCTTCTGAGTCTATAAAAGCCTTAGTCTCTGTATAATATCGTCTATATTTTTCCTGTTCTAGATCTCTAATATTGCTATTTATGCCCTTATATCTGCGTCCTCCACTACCGTCATCAACAGAATCAAAATTATTTTTTTCTATCTCTCGCTGAATTATAGTGAATAGCTCTAAGTCAGTTTCATATGCGCCATTCTCCATATGCTGCTCCTGCGCAAAAGCAGGAAATTGCGTACCTGTAAAGACAGGTACGCTCGACAAGCATGCAACTAAAATGGCCAGTAATTTTGGACCATTAACAAAATCGTAGGACATATCTATATATCAGGAACTCTAACAAAGTGCTCTCCATATCACGAATCTTATGTAGGTGACACAACGAACATATAATCGCCATCGTGGTGATGAATTCAGTTTAAGAGGCAGCTAAACTCAAGTTGCGAATAGAAAATCTACTTAACATAAACATTTGAATAGTCACATAACCAAAAGTCACGATTAATAAATAAGAACTCTATTCCAACTAAATCCCTGTCTTAATGGAAAGGAGCGAAGGACGCTACCCTCCTCACACTACTGAAACTCCATGTTGTGTATCTTTCGATACGCTTCTGCTTCTACATCAAACTCATCAACACATTCATCAATTTCGCTGATCGACTGGCCATCCCGGAAACACTTCAACTTCAGACCGTAAAGGGACCCTTCCCAGTACTCCAAGAGCAGCAGGGACATTTGACCTAAAACCTACGGTTATGGAGTTGACACCTGCTGAAACCTTTTTAAGCAGGTGATTGCAGCCATTCAAGACATAGTCTATAGATTAAGAGTATTGCTAATACTCTTAAGCAACAGGTAATCAATCACCCCTCAAAACGGAGAGGATAGCGGACAACGAATCCTTTATCCCTACGCCAGCATTCGGCTGGCTGATTCTATTAGCTAGCTCGCTCTGTCCTACGTGCAGATACTGGCAATGCTGCTCTCATCAATAGGCACCAATCTTGTCCAAATGCCGTGGCGAGCGATGTCGAGCTGTGCCCATAGAAACTGTCCAGGTTTGAGCTTCGATAGCGCTACCGTAAATAGCTCGTCTACATTCACAACATCGCTCTTTTTCTTTCTTCTGAGCTTACGCCGCCATAGCACCCTCGGGCGTGGTTCACTGCCGGGGTGACACTTTGAATCGATAAAACCGTCTCACAGGTTATCGACATCCCCCGCTATGTGCGATTGCTTTCTATGAGTGCAGCCCTTTCCGTCGCCGCCGGGTGTAATTAAAAGTACGATTTCCAGTCAAGCGGTATTTCGAGATAAGTTATGCCAGTAAATGTACCAATCATTATTTTCTCGTAATACGCGCAGTGCCAGCATGTCCTGAGCCTTTTGAACGGTCCACCAACTGCCAGACCGTTTGAGCCGTTGCTGAATGACATAGCGATGAGCACTCTCAATTTCACCTGAGCCAATGGGTAATTTTTTGTCTATCGCGCCTTTATAGTCAAGTTGATGAGGGCGATTATCGAGATAGCGATAAGCGGCTCTCACAGGGGCGTTGTTGTCCGGTACGCTATCCACTTCGAGAAAAGGCTGAAGGAAATTGTCAGGATTGGGTAGCCAAATTTGAGCACATTGCCCTCAAGGCGACCTTGCCCATAAGGCTTGTGCTTAAGCTGCCTGGAATAAAACTTCCAGGTCCGCAACACCTTTGATGAATTTTTGCCTGCGCGATCGCAGAGACACGAATTCTGCCATTCGACTGCGCGGCCTCAAAAAGTTACCGACTTCATCCACCGCCCGGCAGAACCTCTGAGCAGCATCAAATTCACCAAATCCAAGCGTCGGGTAATAGCGATGCTTGATGCGCTGTCAGACGACAGCTATAAATAGCTGTCGCGACAACTAGAACAAACGATCAAGCGCCTGTCATGCAACGGATACGCTTGCGATCGCATATGGTGCTATTGGCGGATCATAGCTGTCGTTTAATAATGCGCCGATGGCTTTGCTCTACAGGGTTGGCAGTACAAGGGCGAACCTCGTGCTCGGTGTCTTTGCCCAGTTCTTCTTCAATTGCCCGAGGGTAGGAGGCTAATCCATCGGTGGCAACTGTCTTGGGGGAGTCCTCGTGCAACTCAATGGCCTGGGCAAAGAAGGCTTTCGTGCCGGCCATATCGCGAGTTTCGCTGAGACGGACATCCACCAGATTGCCATCTTCATCAATACCCCTGTAGAGGTAGCACCACACTCCTTTTATTCGGACAAAAGTTTCGTCCACCAGCCAAACCTTACCGACAGTTCCTTTCCGCTTTGTTCTGATCTGGTCGATAAAATGGGGCAGAAAGCGTTCCTCCCAATCCCTTACGGTTTCATGGGTGAACTGAATGCATATTCACCCAACTTCGGGTTCTTACGCACTTTAGGTGATCGCAAAAAGTTGACTAAATGACCCGATACGAGGGAGCTTAGATTTTCAGAATAAATCGCTTAGCAAGTAGCGCAAGTCCTGCTCTCCCAAACATCTGTCGTTTCAGCATTTTGAGCCGATTGTTCTGGCCCTCGACTTGGCCGTTGCTGACTTCCAGAGTGACGCCTGCCTTAACCGCATCGTAATCTTCCTGCAATCCCTTCGCAAAGCTCTCAAACGCTTTTATAGAACTGTTCAGGGCGTCTGTTAGCCAATCATCGAGTTGCTCAGGTAGTCGCTGACGTACCAGATGTAGAAAGCCTTGTGTCAAAGACACAGAAGCGGATAGTACTGGATGTTGACAGAGCCGCTTTAAAGTCGCTTCTTCTTCAGTTGATAACGAGTCTGCTCGCCGCAGTATCAGCCAGGCTGCTCTCTGCGCACTTAAAGGCTTTTGGTCAGTGCTTGCAGCGCTCGGTACTGGCCCTTTCCCCGGCAAGTCATTGAGTGCCTCGCGTTGGCGTTGGCGTAGTTGCCTGGTGTAGCGAGTTACCGTCATATAGCTACCCAGATACCCTTGCTGTTGGATGTTTTCAAACAAGTCCTTGCTTTGCTGACGCCCTTGTTGCCACTGCGCCTGTAGATAAGGCTTGTAGTCATCTAGTTGGCTACGGCTTGGGTAGCGACGGACAGTGGGTTGCCATTCAGGAAAGGTCGGATAAGACAAATAGGTATAAACAGTGCGCTCACCCATTGAAAGATGATGAGCAATGTCACCGATAGTGTGGCCCGCTGCTCGTAAAGCGTGGGCTTGTTCATAGTTCTTTAGCCGCTGAGCGCGCTTCTTGTTCTTGTCTGGTTTCCCTGCTCGAACAGGATGAGAGTCCAAAGGCTGAGAAGACGTTGTTCCTGCGCCTTTGACCTGGGCCCGTTCGATCTCCTTGAGGACTTTAGATTCACTTTTGAAGACTTTTTCTAGGGTCTCTTCAAGGTTCTTCAACAGATGAAAGCGATCGGCCACTTGAATCGCTTCTGGGGCACCGTCATTCATGCCTTTGCGGTAAGTTTTGGAACGGTCTCTCGACAGGATTTCAATGCCAGGATGTTCCTTTAACCACGTTGCCAGCGTCTCGGCGGTGCGATCTGGTAGCAGGTCAACCGGTCTCCGAGTCTCTAAATCAACCAGAATAGTGCCATAGACATGGCCTTTGCGTAACGCGAAATCGTCTACCCCGAGTATTCGAGGGGTCGCGATCGCGGGCAGCGACAATTTTGAGAGCAAACGCAGGATTGAGTCACGACTATAGCCATAGCCGAATTGGTGACTTAGGCGCGAGGCGGCAGCTCCCCCTAACGCTAATCCCATTGTTTTCAGCTTTTCGGTATACCGAGCGGTGCGTCTGGCCCAGGGCGCTACGACATGAGGCAGACGCTCAGAAAAAATGCGCCGCTTACAGCTGTCATTTAGGCAGAAAAACTTACCGACCAGCAGCAGCACGACCAACGTGAATTGAGCTAGCGGTAAGTCCTTTAGAGTACGCTCGTAATGACTATGAATACGATGACTGGCGCAATGACACAGCGGGCATTCAGCGACTGATCGGGTTGAACTCAGCTGGACGATTATTTGATTGGCCGTTGGATCCAACGACCAGTGATTCAACGATAGGTCTATTTGGCTAGGAAGCAGATGCTGTAAGAGTTCCATGGAATCGGCTAGAGATAAGGGTCTCAGTCTGTTTTCCATGTAACTCAAAAGGATCACCTAAAGTGCGTAAGAACCCGAAGTTGGGGTGATTTTGCACAAGTCCTATCCATTGTCCTGTTGCCGTATCTACACCGGCTTTACCAAGCGCTTTGAATAAGTCTTTGAAGTTTGTCTTGAACGGTTTGTTCCACGCTGATATTGGCTTACTAACGGTTAGTCCAGGTGGATTGGGCATTGAACAGTGACGAGAGGAATGACGATAGGCTGGCAAATTACAGAAAGCTTAGCAGACTCACGAGCTTTGCCTTCAGCCAACATTGACTATCGGTGCGATTCCTACAGCGGGCTGTGTCAGCGCAACTCTGTGGTCAGAGTCCGTTGCATTGCTCAATGTCATCGACTACGAGTTTGGATAGGAGCATTGGCGATGACATACAGTCGTGGCGCTGCTGGCTCGTGCGCCACTTTTAGCAGCACAGCAGCAGTGTAAGTTCAGCGCAAACGCGATCTCACGACTCATTACGTTGGTGTCTTCAGAAAACAATATTGTCAGCTCGAACTGGGTGTTGGGGTATCTCCTACGTCGGGCGTATTGTCATCAAAAATAGCGCCTCGCGCTTTCAGCTCTACCTTCTCTGTTTCTGAGAAACTTATACATAGTCCAAGTTGAGTAGCAGTAAGCTGGGCTCCACGCAGATTAATTCCACTTAGAACGGCTTCACGTAGATCAGCTTCACGTAGATCAGCTTCACGTAGATCAGCTCCTTGTAAGTTGGCTCCTCGTAGGTTGGCTTTTTGTAGATTTGCATTGTATAAAAGAACGTCGTTCAGATTGGCCCCTCGCAGATTGGCTCCGCACAAATTAGCGTTGGTCAGAAAAGAACCGTTTAATTTTACTTTGCTCAAATTGGCTTCACTCAAATTGGCTTCGGCCAGAATAACATTGCTTAAATCCGCTTCACGTAAGTCAGCTATGCTCAAATCGGCTCCGAGTAACGTGGCATTACTCAAATCGGCTCCGAACAAAAAACCTCCCTTTAAAGTAGCGTTCCACAAATCGGCTCCTCTCAAGTTGGTCATAAAAAAATTGGATAGTCTCAAATCAGCTGAGCGTAACTTGGCATTACTCAAATTAGCCTCGTTCAGATTGGATACGCTCAGATCGACTCCTTGCAGGTTAACTCCACGCAAATCAACGCTGTTTAAACTAGCTCCACACAGATTGGTATTCGATAAACTAATCCTCAATCTGTTAATAACATTAGCTTCTGCCAAGAATCGAACAACACTACTTTTTCGTTCTGAGTCTTGATCGAAACGTCTCAAGATTGACAACGTTCTCGCTTTTATAACATCAATAGAAACTTCCAACAACTCTTTCTGATCATCACTCACAGCGTACTCTTTATTCACTTTCTTAACCGCGATCGCCATCAAATTCTTATCAATCAGCAACGCCGAGATACGGTCGAAGTACAGCTGAAGGACTTCTTCTCTTGTTTCATCAGCATCCTGTTCTCTCTGTTCCTTCGATAGCCGTTCTGACTGCGCTTGCTGCGTCTTCTGAAACCATGCACCTAAAATGGCTAGAACCAAAGGCACACCTAACAGCTCTAGACCATCCCAAATTGACTTATTCGGCGCAACGACTGTGATCTTCTCAGGTGTATTGCCTTCAAGATCGCTTTCTTCAATCGTAATAACAGCTATCTCATCGTTACGAAGACCCCAGAGCCCTGCCAAAAACTTGGTCTTATAGATACTCCAAGGAATCAAAAACAACAGAACGAGAGCGATCGCAGATACCCACTGCCACTGCTTTGGCTTTCTAGATAACTGGCGCAATCGCTGTGTTGCTCGCTTCAAAAGAACCCTGCCTACAAGTACTGGAAAACAAAATCCCAATATACAAGAATGGTAACGGTGATGGCTTCAGACCTGACCCGCTATCAAAGTCACGTTGTGATCTGCAAGCCTGCCTGTATTCGTTGCACATACTCTGACGAACGATGGGCCGTCAGCAATAATCGCTCTGTCGCCCGCGTCATCGCCACGTAGAACAAGCGCAGCTCTGACTCGGCTTTCCCATACGAATAAGGCATATAGCCAATACCTGGAATACAAACAGCCTCAAACTCTAAGCCTTTACTAGAATGCATCGTCAGCAGCTTCACACTATCCGCTTCCGGGTGATAGAAACGGCTGCGGCTATCTTTATTCAGCCACTCAAGTGGGACACTCGCTTGCGTCAGCTGACGGTACAGTAGTACTCCCTAACATCACCCGTCGTATGTTCGACTCGCAGCCAGTGCTGGCTCAGGTGATGGACGCCCACTTGGTCATTTGCAAAGACGAAATGACCCAAAGCGTCGATGCTGGCCTCTTCCAAGAGCGGCTTTGGGCTATGAGCCATTACAACTTCGGTATCACCCTCACGTCTGAGCAGATTGATCGCATTCGCTGGCACCTCTACCCAGAGATGCGCATCTCTACTAAGCAGCTTTCGTTCTTTGACGATGAGCGGGAGGAGACACTGCAAACAGCGATTCCCAAAGTGCTCAAAGTTATGGACTTGCAGCAAGAGCAACTAGCCCGACATATCGGTGAGGGGCATCGGGTAATTCATGGTGTTGCTGGCAGCGGTAAGACGCTGATTTTGGCTTATCGCTGTGAACATCTAGCGCAGGCGAATCAGTCAGTGCTGGTGCTCTGCTTCAATGTCGCGCTGACCTCTCAACTGCGGTCGCTAACTGCCGCAAAGGGGCTGAGCGAGCTGGTGACTGTACGGCACTTTCACGGTTGGTGCATTGATGTGCTCAAGCGCTACCGGCTACCGCGCCCTGATAACAGGAGATATCGAGGCAAAGAGTACATCAGACAGTTGGAGCAGGCTGTTATTACTGCTGTTGAAGCAGGCCATATTCCCAAAGGTCAGTATGGCGCGGTGATGGTTGATGAAGGGCACGACTTTGCCCCTGAATGGCTGAAGTTGGTTGCCCAGATGGTAAACCCTTCAACCGACTCCTTGCTACTACTCTACGATGATGCCCAGAATCTCTACAGTAAGCGGGCCAGCCGTCAGTTCAGCTTCAAACGCCTGGGGATTAAAGCACAAGGCAGAACCACAATCCTGAAGCTCAATTATCGCAACACGGCCCAGGTTCTTATGCTGGCCTATGAGTTTGCCAAAGAGATCATGCCGCCTACGCTCAGGGCCGATGACGATATACCGCCGCTGGTCGTACCTGATAGAGCGGGACGGGACGGGCCAATACCAGAGCTGATAAAGTGTGCGAACTACAAAGCAGAGATAGCCTATATCGCTCAAAGAGCCAAAGAGCTTCAGGAGAGAGTTAATACATGGCATGAGATGGCGATCATCTACCGGGCTAAGTGAATGGGAGCGCAGGCATTTACAGAGTTAAAGCGAGCGGGTGTTCCAGTAGCTTGGGTTAATCAGAACAGCAGTAGCCGTAACTTTGACCCGCTAAGCCCAAGCATCAAGCTGGTGACGATGCACAGCAGCAAAGGGCTAGAGTTTCCAGTGGTCTTTATTCCTGGGTTGGGCTATTTGCCGAACCGTACAGGAGAGGTCGCCGATGAAGCGCGGTTGCTGGCTCTGTTGCAAGAAGTTGCCGAGGATATAATAACTCCCTCATTACCGCCCTGATTACGCGGCAACACCAAAGATTTGGTTGATGAAGGAGATCTGTCCCATGACATCTCCTTTTCCAGCATCTTTGATTTGCCCTTTCCTAATCATGCTCATGGCCTCATACCCTTTGATCGTACGTCTGGCCGTATTGAAAGAGCCAAACCCCAAGCCTGGCTTGACACGCCGTTTTATAAATCGGTGATCCTGCTCAATCAACCATCCACAATACCCACAAGAGATCACCCGTGCAGGGT
>CALDSK010000331.1 GCA_937911865.1 uncultured Synechococcus sp. | reverse complement strand
ATCGATCACAAAACAACTGTCGGATTCTGAGGAATAGCTCTGTAATTCCATTTGGGTAAGACCTCATCAGCGACAATCTTCAGGTTGTGTTTGATTTCGTCAGTCGCCTGACGTCCAGTTAGATAGGGCCGAGCGATTATATTGACAGTCGTCTTTAATCCAGTCGTTGTCGCGGCTTTACGCATCAAGTCAACAACGGTCTCAATCGAGTCGAAGAGCATCCCTTCACAAGCGCGGCCTACGTGCGGGAAAAACCGTCGCTCAATGGGATTGTACTTGGAGCAGTAGCTGGGATAGTGAGCAATACGAATCTCTATGCCAATCCGGTCAGCTAACCGTTGTAAGTCGTACTTGAAAATGTACTTGTTAGCAGCGTTGCTGCCACCACAGTCACAAAGCAACAGAATCGAAGCGGCATCTGGATAACAGCGCTTGCCAATGCGATTCCAATACCAGCACAAGCTGTCGCAGGCGAATTGAGTCGTGTCATGAGAGCGCCCGAGGTTTAAGTGTCCTCGATTTCGCGCTAGGTCGTAGATGCCATGAGGAATGACCACCCCTTCAGCCAAACTAGGAAAGTCATGGTAGAAGGCACAGAACGCATGAGTGCTGCGTATCCGTCCTTTGCGATAGAGCTGGCCTAGGAACTCTTTGGCTTTGCTATCGATTGAGAAACAGGGGTTGCCATTTGCCCGATACGTTTCTATCAGGGCGGCAATCTGCTTGAACTGAGCGTCTCGTTCTGGACTTTGCCCACAACTAAGGACTTTGTGAATACGACGCAAGCGCAGCTTTTTCTCTGACATCCACTGGCGAATCGGTTCACAGCTTACAGACAGTCCTTGTTGTTCGAGTTGGGCTGATAGCTCTCTGGGTGACAGGTCTGTATAGGTCACGTTCGCATCATCTGGATCCCCCGCCACTCGATGGCTCAATAAGTCCATCAACGCATCTTCTAGCGGACTTTCATTAACGATCTTTTTTTCGACCGCCCCCTTCGCGCCGGACGCGACCAGGCGCTGGTTCTACTGGTAGGTTGTGGAGTTCGACCAGGCCACGCTCTATCGTCCGACGGGAGCAACCTAGCACACTCGCTAGATATGCCATTGAACCATGACCCAGCTGTTGCGCTTGAAAGGCGACAAATCGACGGCGGTCCTTCTCTGACAACGTGGCATACAGATGACGCATACTCTCTTCTACAGCAGGCTCTAGTTGATTACGAAATTCAAAGCCCATCGGATATTGACGCCTAGAAAGGATTCGCTATCTGTAAGCTTAGGGCTTTTTCAACTTCAACGAAAGCGACAGTTATTGATGAGCCAATCCTTAAAAATAGCCTGATCACAACATTTAAGAGGTTTTGAGATAAGAGCCATTAGCGGTTTTAAACTCTGGGGCACGATCAAAAAATACAGGACGCAGTCTGGAGTCTGTTGGATGCCGCGCACTCTTACTGCGAGAAGTTTATGTCATGAAGGGGGTAGTCCCGTTAGCTCTCGTAAACCCTCGATGTCGGGTACGAATAAATAGGCACCCCCGGTCGGAATGACCCAGCGACCGTTGAACGGACACCCGAGTCGAGTACCGTCAGGAGCACGGAACTTCAAGTGGCGCTGTGTACTATTTCGCTTTAAATAACCTGCGGAATGTCCGTTGTAGAGTCTCGAATTCTTAATCAAACCCTCTGGTAAATTCGACTTTATCAGCCCATTCAGGGAAATCGATTAGTGGATTACGATTTCCCTGAGCAGAGGCGATAGTAGCATTACGATGATACTCGTAGCGGTCAATGGGATACTCTTTATGCCATCTGAGAAGTATATCTAGTCTGTCTTTGGGCATCTCACTTCTACTATCTCGAATTTCTCCTGGATAGCGTAAGAGAAAATAAAGTGTGGCTCTGGCAACAATCCCTCTACTGAACTGAGGTTCAAATTTCCTATCTTCACGACGACCACAATCACTCATGATCTTTTCCTCTAAAGGACTAAACTGAAAATAGGGGACGTTACTGCGGAAACTATTACATCTAGGTTCGCAAGCAAAAAGATGATGTAAATCGGCTCGCATAGGTTTTTTCTTCTCGAACCAAGACTGGGGAACAACGTGTTCGCAGTTAAATGCTAAGTCTGACTCTAGAAAGTCTAAATACTCCAAACGCTCTGCTTCGCTAGTAAAAGAAAGTCGTTCTAAATGATGCATGGTCTCAATAGCATATTCTTCTACCATAATCATTTCCTGACGCAGTAGTTCTAGGGGGTCGAGAGGCGTGCCAGAATAAATGTTCCTCAATTCCCCATTCTCATGGCGATCAACTTTAGGATAGAGATGATTCCACCGTGCCTCTCGGTAAGAAAACTTATTTCTATGGGTGTCTTTTAATAACTCATGCAGGTCTTGAAATAAGTCTCCTTCACTTACATTTGTGTCAATGTCCTGGTAGTAGTCATCTTTGGCGGTTTGGTCTCTTGCAGCATCATAGTAAGGCTCTGCTCTAAATTCAGCATCAGCAATGACTCTTTGTGCTGCTTTGTACTTAGGGAGTTGTTGAGGAGGATGGGCTGAAATATTTCTAATTTTTCTAGCTGGAGCAACTGGAGGTATCGGGGGAACAGTCTTTGGTGTAGGAGAAGTAGGAGCTAAGCCCACAGGAGAAAAGTTGACCTTAAATAGCCAAGATACACTACCATCAGACTCAATTTTGGGAGAAGTTGCTGCTTGAGAGCTATCCGGGAGAGAGGAACTCGAATTACTCTGGTGAAGGGTCTCGTTGATTGTAGGCGCAGCAAACGCTTGATCGAACAAACGTTGCTTGTCACTCAATAATGACTGAGCTTCAATAAATTCTATAATCTTACTAATGCGAACACCTTCATTAGCAATCCAAGAAATCAAGGGAATTGTGTTTTCCGTTTCGTCCCACGGAACACCAGTCGTTAGCATAATTTGCCCGCGCTCGTTTCTTTCGGGAGCACCGGCATGATGTAGGGCTGCTACTTGCCATTGGTCATTGAGTACGGGTGAACCTGAAGAACCTGGTTGTGTATCGGTTTTATAATGGAGAAAATTGTCTAAAACATCAATAATTTGATTTTGTCGGAGCGCTAATTGCATTGGTTCACCACTCGGGTGCTGAATAATATTAACCCTCTCTCCTACTACTGCTTTACCCGATTCTCGAATCAAAGGATTCCAGCCTAAATCTTTAACTGCGAAACCATCAGAATTTAGGGGAGCTACAGCTATTAGAGTAAAATCAAGGCTGCGATCAGTTTCAAAGAAAATGTCTGATTCAAAGACAAACTCAATGGGGGTAGTCGTTCTTCCAGGAGGAGACTCGTAATAGTTAAATTGAACGCTACTGCTGCTGGCAGTAGCGATACTATCTAAAACGTGGTTGTTGGTGAGTAACAGTCTTGGGGAAACCATAAATCCCGTGCCAAAACCTTCAAGAACCCCTGATGGACTTGAAATAACAATCCTACCGACAGAACGAGAAATAGCTGACCCTGTATGAAGAAAAGAGATACCTGTTAAGTCATTCTCTCCAAGAACTCGTTCGAGAATATTGATTTTAGGAATATCTTCTGTGAGAGAAAAGTTAGTTGTGGGTTCTCTGATTGCTTCTCCCAACCCTGAGTTTTCCAGTCTGAATCGCAGTCTTGCAAGAGAATCTAACTTATGCCAATCAATATCTTTCTGACCTTCTTGAAAAAGTTTCAGTTGCTCTTGTCGTTGCTTTCTTTCTTGTTGGTGGATCGTGTAACGATATTCGCACTGACGAATTTGAGCTTTGAATTTCTCTAACATTGATAATTTTCTTCAACGAGGTTAGTAAAAACAATAGAAGCTAATCTGCTTAGACTATCATTTCTGGCCTTCTAGAACTTAAATACTTGATTAAAAATTGGTTGAGACAGCATGGCGAATCCGTCAGTCATGATGAGAATCAATAGTGCGTAATAAAAATTTACCCCGTTATGGTTAGGGGCCGTCGAACGCCTAACTATGCGCCATTGCGCCTCCAAGTGCCCTCCCGTAATTTGAACACTGAACCTTGAAAAAATGAGTTGAGTTGAAACAGTCAGTCATCCGTGGTCATAGTCATAACTACGCCACCCTTTCCTTCTTCGCTCTAAATACTTGCACCACATACAGATCTACGTAATTCTTTAGAGTAAATATTTACAGACAAATTCTCGTAGTTACAAAGTAAGCTTGTTGTTATTACTTAGCTCATATTCTTTAGACTCATTGCTATTTCTTCATTCTCATCCATTAGCTAATCGGATTTAATCGATAGGGGACATCTTGTCGAAAGGCTGAGCGAAGCCGCCCGACCAATTTTCTGGCCACGGCCACAATGGCTTTCTTCTTCCCTGTTTTTGGATAAAGTCTCTCGTAAAAACGCCTTAAATCTTGGTCTTTTCTGATGGCGACCCAGGCTGATTCACACAGGATATGCCGAACTCTTGTATTCCCTTGTCGAGTGATGTGCCCCCGGCGAATGGCATCGCCACTGGAGTGCTCACTGGGCGTTAGTCCCGTATAGCTAAACAATTGACGCTCGTTGGCAAACTGCCTCATATCACCCAGCTCATTGGATAGAATCCTTGCGGAGAGGGGGCCAATGCCAGGGGCAGACCGGTATGTGGATTCAAGGGGATCTTGTTGAGCTTGTTGTTTCAACTGAGCTTCAATTGCTTTTATTTCAGTGTCAAGCGTCTGCCAGATTTTCTCATAGGCGTGAATAATCGTCGTGAATTCGGAACTGGGTGTTTTGGCGAGGATTGCTTTCAGCAGGCTCTGACCCATCTCTCTGCGGTCTTCTGGCGAAAGCAGTCCAAACTGATGGGCGCGCATCCGAATCATGTTCTTGATAGATGTTCGTTCCTGGACAAGCTGCTCTCTGGTTCGAGTCAGGAGACGTTTCTGTTCTATCTGTTCTGTCGGCACTCGAATGCCGCTGAGTCTCCCAGCGGCTAGCAAGGAGGCTATCTTTTTGGCATCTCGTTTATCTGTTTTCACGCGATTATAGACAGTTGTTTCAATACTGCCAGGACTCACGACCAAATTCTCGATACCGGCGTTCGTTAAAACTCGATGCAATACAAATCCTGAAAATCCGGCTTCATAGGCTGTGTGAATATCAGCCTGGGGATACAACGCTTTCAGTTGCATTGCTAATTTTTCAGGGCTGGCAGGGGTGGTCCATCGCTTGATGACAAGGCCATCCATAAAACTGGCGATCGCATAGGTTCGTTTATGCACATCAATGCCAACGAACACCTGCTTACCTTGATAGCTCTCAACTTTAGATGATTTGCTCATGATGAAAATCCTCCACGGTTGCTCAGGTGACTGCCCAAATTCTATAAGTCTGCCAAAATAGTGGCGTAAACAGTTCGGTCACTGCTGGTAGGAACGCTCTGATTCCTGATGTACTCATCATAGGAACAGATCTTCAGATCTGAGTAACCAAATCTCATCTGACCGACGTTGTGTGATCGCGCCCTCCCTCTAACCCTGCTTAAGCAGCTTGAAATAACGCTTCCAATTCTTCGACGCCTTTCACGAATCGTTTTTTGCGCTCAGCCAAGCACACGTATTCTGCTATCTGCGATCGCGGTCTCAAGAAGTTACCCACCTCATCGACTGCTCGGCAAAACCTTTACGCTGCATCAAACTCTCCAAATCCCAGCGTTGGATAATAGCGCTGCTTGATACGCCGATGACTCTGCTCGCCAGGATTGGCAGTACAGGGGCGAACCTCATGTTCAGTCTCCTCGCCCAGCTCTTCTTTAATGACCCGTGGGTATGACGCTAGTCCATCGGTGGCGACCTTTTCTGGTGCATCCTCATGGAGTCCGATAGCCTGGGCAAAGAAAGCTTTAGTGCCCGCCATATCCCGCGTTTTACTCAGGCGAACGTCTATCAGATTGCCAGCTTCATTAATGCCCTTGTAGAGATAGCACCACACGCCCTGTATTCGGACATATGTTTCGTCCACCAGCCAAACCTTCCCGACGTTACCCTTTCGCTTGGTCCGTATTTGTTCTGTGAAATGAGGGAGAAAGCGTTCCTCCTAAAACCGCACTGTTTCGTGAGTGAATTTGAAACCTCGTAAGAGGAAGAACTCAGCGACATCCCGATAGCTGAGCTTGTAGCGCACACAACAGAATAACACCTGAAAAACGATGTCGGTGGGGACTTCGATGAAATTGAAAGGCGTGTCTGTTCGTTCGTTGAAGGTGCGACGACAGTGCTTGCAGCGAAACATGGTGTAGCCCAGATGGGTTTTGCGCTGGAGCAGAGAGACATGGGGCGATTGGCAGTGCGGGCAATCCATGAGTCGCTGGTGGGATAAGCATGATGACCAAGCAAAATAGCAGGCAGATATCTTACTCAGATAAAAACGTTTTTGTGGGACTGGATGTCCACAAGAAAACCTATGCTGTCGTCGCCAGAGTAGACGGTGTAATCGCTAAGCGCTGGACAACGGTGGCTGAGCCTCAAAAGCTGGCTGATCAGTTGTTGAAATATTTTCAAGGTGGTCGTATTTATACTGCGTATGAAGCAGGCTTTTCAGGGCTGGCACTCCATCGAACGCTGACAGAGCAAGGCATCAGTAATTTGGTGGTACATGCTGCCGGAGTTGAGGTCGCCGTCAGCGACCGCGTAAAGACAGATAAACGAGATGCCGCTAAGTTGGCGTCTCTCTTGGAATCAAACAGATTAACAGGGATTCGCATTCTCACCGAAACAGAAAAGAGTCAACGACAGCTCACCCGTACTCGACAACAGCTAGTTGAAGAAAGAACAGCCGTTAAGAACAAGATTAGGATGAAATTGTATCAGTTGGGTGTGATCGCCGCAGATGAGAATAAACAGATGAGTCATCGTTGGGTGAAAGAATTACTCGGGCGCATCTCATCGCCAGAATTCACCTTGGCGATTGAAGCATACTCGCATGTCTGGAAGACCTTAGATGAAGAGATCGCCACGCTAGAGAAAGCGCTAAAACAGCAGGCAAAGGCAGACCCCAACGAATCCATCTACCGCTCTGCGCCCGGTGTCGGGTCTTTATCAGCCAGGGTTTTATCGAATGAATTAATTGGGTGATATGTCTCAGTTCCAGAACGAACGACAATTGTTCAGCTACACCGGACTGACGCCGAGCGAATATTCCAGCGGAGAAAACATTCGTAAAGGTCATATTACACGTTAAGGGAATAGCCGTGTCAGGGCTATTCTTGTCGAGGTCGCCTGGTGAGCTGTTGGGGAAGATCAAGTCTTAGCCACCTTTTTTGAAAGGCTGTTCCCTCATACAGGAAAGAAGCGAGCGATCATCGCCGTCGCTCGAAAATTGATTGGCAGAATTCGAGCCGCTTTTCAAAAGGGAGAGACTTACAAACTCGATTATCAATGTTTCAAAGAGATTGCCGCCTAAAGTTCGCTAGTACACTTTGAGAAAAGAAAGGAGTATACCCTGATCCAGAATTCATCGATAGATTTTCAGCTGCGACCGCGTGGATGGTTCGGTGAGTGGTTTACCAACTACGTTTTTTTGTTTGCGGCGCAGCCCCCCTTTACACCGAATAAGGAAAGTGTGGCATCGTTACGACGATGACTACGGATGGTTGATTGTCGAGAAGATTTCTGGATCAGACTGCGCTGAGTACTTTTAAGGATGGAACCCATGATTCACTTCTAATACATTTCAGAAGTCATTGTTGACTAATCCCATGGTTGAACCATCCCAACAATTTATTCTCGTCTGAGGCATCCGTTACAAATTATATTTCGATAGAAAGAAGACTTAATCAAAAGAAAGTAGCTGAAAAGCCTGATTTTTCGGGCTTATGCATTCGCGATGCCATGCGAGATGTTTGTAACCAAGTTTCACCTAAATCATAACTTATGATTTTCAAACACCCATTAACGTAAGGGTTTTCGCGTCTCAGAGATTTTTATCTGTGCTGTTGAAACCATATAAAAACAAACCGAAAACTACTTAGAGGTCCATCTCGTGAAACCAGTCAAATCTGTCAAAGTTAAGCGACCTCCGGCTTTGCCGGAGGCTTATTTCTGTTAGCCCCTCAAAGGGGCAAGTCGGTGAGCCCCAAAAGGGGGCCTTTCCTTCGTTTCTATCTGACCGGCAGGTTTAGCTGCTCCAAGCGCTCGTCCTCCTTTTCTTGATTACGAATGTACGCTCGCACAACCTCCTCATCCAATCCCACTGTCGAGACATAGTAGCCCCTCGCCCAAAAGCTCGAACCTGTGTAGTTGCGGCGCTTTCCCTCAAACTGTCTCGCTATCGCTATCGCACTCTTTCCTTTCATGTAGCCCACCACTGTCGATACCGCAAACTTCGGCGGAATGCTAATGCACATATGAACATGGTCTTTCATCAAATGGCCTTCAATAATTTCACTTTCTCGCTGTCGTGCCAGTTCATGAAATATTTCGCCTAACCTTTGCCGTAGATGACCGAAAATTACCTTCTTTCGATACTTCGGGATAAAGACTACGTGGTACTTGCAATTCCATTTCGTATGGTTTAGCTTCTGATAATCCATTTCATTCTCCTTGCGATTTTTTGGAGGCTGATGGCCTCTCGCAAGGAGAATTTCCTATCTATTGACGCTCATGGTCAAACCTTGGTAGTCTCCCCGGCAAAGCCGGGGGCTTACCTATTATTTAGTTATGACTATGACCACGGATGACTGACTGTTTCAACTCAACTCATTTTTTCAAGGTTCAGTGTTCAAATTACGGGAGGGCACTTGGAGGCGCAATGGCGCATAGTTAGGCGTTCGACGGCCCCTAACCATAAGGGGTAAATTTTTATTACGCACTATTGATTCTCATCATGACTGACAGATTCTTTAGGAGGACTGTAGCTATGAGAGAAATAGCAGTGCGGTCAAGGTCTTTATCCATTATTGATAGGTGGTTGAGCAAGTTCTGTTTGTTGTTGTTGTGTCATCTGAGCGAAGTGCTCTCGGAGGAGATCGTGAATGAAGCGATAGCGTCCGCCGGTTCTTTGAATAAATCGATGCTGAGCGGCGTGCTCTAGAAAACGTGAATAGTTCCAAGGGGTGTAGCCATTTTTCGTTAAGACGATGCGTAGGGAAAAATGCTTGATCGCGTCACCTAGTCCACCCCTCAGCCCAAAAAATAGTCCAAAAAATAGCCCTAACATCAGCCCGCCCCCCAGGATACCAAAAAGATCACCCCCCAGATTGCCCACCACCCAGCCCCATAGTCCGGCAATGAGCCCGAAAATTAGCCCACCACCCAGCCCGAAAATTAGCCCATTTTGAATACTTTTTTTGATGCCTTGATTAGAAACTTGTTTTTGTTCGATAGCCTCGCTGCGTAGCCCGCCACTCAGCCCTCCCCATAACCCTCCCCATAGCGCGCCATTCAGTCCGCCCCACAGCCCGGCAATCAACCCGGCAATCAGCCCAATAATCAGCCCAATAATTAGTTTTTCCATCAGTTCTACACTCTGACCGATAATCATTTCGCTAAACAGTGCGGCAATCAGTGCGGCAATCAGTGCGGTAACCAGTCCAGTAATTAGTCCGCCCCATAATGCACCTCTTAGTCCACCTCTCAGTCCACCTCTCAGCCCGCTGCGAAGAGTCCATTTGAGTTGTTCCTGTTGGACTATTTGATGCAGATCTCTCCGTAGCCCGCTAAATAGTCCAAAGATTAGTCCGCCAAATAGTCCAAATATTAACCCGCCATGTAGCCCGCTAAGTAG
>CALDSK010000330.1 GCA_937911865.1 uncultured Synechococcus sp. | reverse complement strand
AAATCACACTTATGCAAATGTCTCTTCATTGTTTCATTGCCTTTGGCTAATGGCGGATTTTCATGCATGCATGAAAACATGAAATCGTGATTACATGATAAAATCGATCTCGTCCTTCTATGACCCCAGCTGGGGCAGGGGAGCCATGGGGTTTCTCGAATACTGGCGTAATCAAGAAATGGATGAGCAAGGCAGTCTGCTGCCGACAGAAGAAAGCTCAACAATCATCGATCACACGGAACCTTCTCGAAAACTGTCCTACGGACAGCTGCATGATGAGGTAAAGGAACGGGGTGGGACGCGAAGAACCCATGCCTCTCTGAACAACATGGCCAATGAGCAGATGCTGGGAGAAGCTACTTCCGATCTGTATCAAGGTATGAATTTGAGACAGGGCGATCGCGGTCAACTTCCGACCGAAGCTAAAGAGGCATTAATGACTGGAGATATTGCTGCACGACATCAAATCGTTACGGATGATGCGCAAGGTCATTACCCGATCGTACAATCAGCTAGAAAGGGATACCGTAAAGCCTCAAGGCTGTTTCCCTGGAATGGAGAATGATGCTGAAGCTTAAGCAACTTAGAGAAGAAACCTATGCTGCTTGGGAATTGCTGGGCAGTAGTAAGGGCACTTACCTTGGTGCACCTGAAACTGTTGGTTTACCACCGCATCAGGCTGAAAGGCTGCCGTGGACAAACAACACCTTCAAGGACGATATTCGTAGGCAGTTTGGGGATTTGCGATGCCGAGATACCTGGGAACGGGCCGCGATCCAGCTGACAGCGCACCAAATGGTACAGAGCTATATGGAGCCTTATGAGATCGTCGGCTACATGGCGTCTGCTACCTACATGCGTTGTTATATTCGGGCGCATTATGGTGATCGGTTAATTGATGCCATGCTGGCGTTTCCTGAAGTGCTTGGCATTATCAAGCGCGGGCTGGAGCAATTGTATGAAGAACCACAAAATCCAGAGAATGTGGCAATGGTACGGTCATTTTTACAACGGTTTTCAGGCATCGCAAATTTAGAAAGTGGTTAGCTATCTAAATAATCAGGACGCCAATTCAAAATTCAGAAAAAACTTCCGGAATCCTCTGTCATCACTCGAATTGGTCAATAAGTGAGTCAGAGAGGTGAAATATGTCAGTCGAGGAATTACTCCCATGGGAAATTGCCTGTAATTCATTGGCAGAAATAGAAGAAGTTCTAAATTCCATGCAAATGCCAGATGAGCAGCGGCAAGAACTTCTTGGAGCACTTTCTATTTTGTCAAGCTATTTCGAGTGCCCCAATTAAGCATCGGCAAATTGTTTACGCAACTTTTCAATTAATCTATCAAAAGCTATTTTTAGATAGCCCGCTTGCTCTTTGGATAAGTTTCCATATGAATTGCTGTCCTTCAAAAATGTGATTGCAGCAACATATGGGTGCGAATATGAAATTGCTGGCGCATCCACATACTCAGATAAAGGAACGTTGGTTTTTCCTCCTTTATTAAGGCAGGCTGATAGCCAGTTGACATATTGCTCTAGGTCTTCTTTGAATAGGGGTAATTTTTCTCTTGGCATAAGATTTCGATAGTTTGTAGTTGCCTCCTTGGAAGCTCTACGAACCCAATCATTTCTGCAAATATGGACCCATTCCGCTGCTTGTCGGCAATCAGAAAATCCTTCGCGTAGACCTGCTAAGCCTTCGGCAAGATTCAATATTTCCCTGAGTTGTAAAGCTTCAGCGGATCCCAACTGACCTGAGTCAATACTTTTGAGTTGCTTGGCAAAGTTATCAAATTGCAGTTGTCTCTTCCTCTCTTCTTCGCTTATTTTCTCATTTAATTGAAGGATACGCTCTTTCAGAGTCTGGATATGAGCTTCCTTTTTGTCAACGATTCCTTTTGTCACCCAGGTCACAAGACCAAGCAGGCCACTACCACCAATGAGGAGAGGAATCCATTGGGGGGAATTCTGACTCATAAGATACACCCCTAAGCAACATCAGTTATCTGGAAGCATTGTACGACAAACTAATTAGAAGAAAGTCCTTGTAATTATTCGTCCAAACATGATAGTACAATTGTATTGTTGAGTTTTGGATGTGCTTTATGTCTCAATTAAGTGCGAACGTCTACACTCTGAACGCTATCAGGGTTATACAAGGTCAAGTGGGGTCAAGTGAACTGGCTTTTTTGCGCCAGGAATATCTAGGACCGAACCAGTGCATCGATGATGTTGACCCTGAATATCGTGAGCAGTTGCGCCAAATACTAAGTAGCTAGATAAAACCTCTAAATCGAGAGCGAGAGTAAGCAACCGCTTACTCTCTTTTTTTCATGGCAGTGCACAGTAGCGTATAAGTAGCTGAGAGGTTAGAAGTTCACTATATAGTTGTGTAGCCAGAGCAGCCCATCTGTAAATCTTGCATTTAGGGCAATCTTTAGCAGTCAATAAAACTGCTACACTCCACCAAAATCCTATGAGCCATTGCCCTAGGCTTTGTTGAGGTTATTTCATAGACCGCCCCTTATATAGTGCTTTTGAGGCGGCTATCTCTGTGGGCTGTAGTGATCAGAAATTGTGAGGCTGTAAAAGCGGGGTTGTGTCTGGAACCTAGTGATTCCAGAACACATGCACTTCATCATGGGCGGTTTGCAGAGTAAACACGTCGCCGCTGCACTCCATGTCCCGTGCCATAGCTTTGTAGTCGATATAGAACTGTAGCGAGTCAGGAATTTGTGTCGTTTCCTCGGTCAGCTGCTGCGCATAGTCCGAAAGGCTTTCATACTGGCCGCAGTAGTTTTCCTCAATAGATTGCTGAGCCTGTTTCAGATCACCACTCCAGTGCTCCAACAGCAGACCGCCAATCTCGCCATGTTCCTCGATAAAGCAAGCGATCGCGTGTGTCGTCTCAATGCTGTCGTACTCATTGACACCATACCCGGCAAAATTCTCATAGTCATGGATGG
>CALDSK010000329.1 GCA_937911865.1 uncultured Synechococcus sp. | reverse complement strand
AATAGTCTTCACTGTGTTGAATAACTGCTGTTCAGGGTTTATTTACATGAGATTTACCTCTTGCACGAGAGAAATGCTGGTATCTATAGATTTTTACAAAGGAAACTTTTTTGAGAAGAAAATTCTCGTATTATGCTTGCACCTCACGTAGCGTCAGGTTCTAGGATGACTTTATCAACCGCATTTTGAAGACAGAGCGCAGATTACTAATGTCTAGCCTATTGAAAATTGGTGAATTGGCGAAGCAAACAGGCCTCTCGGTACGGACGTTGCATTACTACGATGAAATTGAGCTGCTGGTGCCCTCTCACCGTACTAGCGCGGACCATCGACTGTATAGCGATGACGATATCATTCGGCTGCAACAGATTTTATCTTTACGGCAGCTGGGGCTGTCGCTGAGTGAAATTCGCGATTGTTTGGAGCGTCCGGACTATTCGCTGCCACAGGTGATTGATTTACATCGCGATCGCCTGCAAACGGAAATTTCACTGTCTCATACGCTGCTCAACCGTTTAAACGGAATTGCCAAAGAGCTAGAAACTACGGAATCAGTTGCGGTTGATACTTTAATTCAAGCAATGGAGACGATTACTATGACTGCAAGATACTTTACGCCAGAACAGCAGGAAGTACTAGAAGACCGATTACGCGAGGGAGAGGACGCGTGGCGAGAGATTATCCGCGATATTCGAGCTGAGATGAATCAGGGCAGTGACTTAAACAGCCCTGCCGTACGCATGCTGGCTAGACGCTGGCTGTGGAGTATGAAATCTCTGATACAGGGTGATGGTGAGATTTATGATTCGTTGATCAAAATGTATCAGCAGGAGGGCAGTCTTGCCTCGGATTGGGGTATGGACAGTGCCACATTTGACTACATCTTGAAGGCAATCTTTTCGATGGCGCTGGGCGACTTTACGGAATCGACTATTCCAAGACATAAGATTTTTACCGCGCAGACTCAAGAGGTTATACGACTGGGCGAGGTGCCTATTCGAGCTATAAACTTTCATATTTTGGGTACAGAGGGCGTTTTGCTTGGAATCCTGGCTGAAGGTAAGAGTGTTGCCGCACAGCTCGTTGCCTCGATGGGTGTGAGCTATGAGAATACTCAGCCAATTGTTGTAAAGTGGTTGGGTACTCGTCCTACTCCGCCTGAAGGAACCTTTGCGCCCGTGCTACCCTTCGCACCTAGAATGAAAAGGGTGATTGAGCTGGCGCTTGACGAAGCCAAAGAGAAAGCAGAATCGAAGATTGCACCAGAGCATCTGCTGCTGGCGATGATAGAAGAGTATAAGGAAGCACCTGCGCCCGGCGGTGTGGCAACCTACATACTTAGAGAGGAGTTTAACGTAGATTTGCAACAGCTTGAGCGGCAGCTTAGAACAGCCGTCTAGAGCAGAAATCTTGCTTTAATTTAATTGTCAGTTTAATCGCTAAGAGGCACCGTAATTTGAATATGCGTGCCTTTACCCGGAGTGCTGTCGATTTGCATAGCCCCTCCGATAGATTGCGATCGCTCTCGCATGCCCCGTAGCCCAAACCCAGTGGCTGGCAGGGTTGTGTTGAAGCCAGTGCCATTGTCTTCTATATGAATGACAATATCTGTGGGCGCTGTCTGACTGCGCAAGCTGATGGCACTGGCTTGCGCATGACGGCGAATGTTTTCTAGCCCCTCTTTAATAATGCAGTAGAGCTGGTGTCTGGTTTGAAGCGGCAGCTTGGGCAGGTTTAGCTGGTTAGTTACCGTTAGATTTGAATTAGATTTGAGCGGGGCTATTAAGCGAGCGATCGCGGTGTTGAGATCAAAAGATTCTTCTCTGAGTGTCGCTACGGCTCTGCGTATTTCCTGTAACGACTGGCCCGATAGCATTTTAGAGGTATCTAGCGCCTGTCTGGCCTGCTCGGTGTTGATTTCGTACAGCCGCTGGGCTAGTTCTAGCTGAACGTCTAAAGAGGTGAGCGTGTGACCGATAGAATCGTGGATATCGCGAGCGATACGATTGCGCTCTAGATCTGCGGCTAATAGCTCTACTTCTCGGGTAAGTGCGGCTTCTCTCTGGCGACTTTTGCGCTCAGAAACAATGATGAGACACAGCAAAATTAGGAGTGAGTTGGCAGCAATAAAGATGCTAGTACTGTTGAGAATAAAGTCAGCTGCGCGAAGAGAGGGCGGCATCTGGTATATCTCTACAATTTCTGCTTGCACGTCTGCAAGGGGCCGAGAAATGTAGGATATAAAATGGTGGGCTACTGCCGTTTGCCAAATAATACCCGAGGTGATTGCCGTTAGAATCACTTCACGGCGGCTAAGCAAAAAGCAGCTTTTTACCAATACAAACCATAGAAGTAAATCTAAGCCCCAGTCAGAAAACACACGCGTTACTAACAGTGCAAAAATTTCTATCCAAAGGTAAGCCCGCTTTTGCCAAAGCGGACGGTCAATAGGAAACTTGAAGCTGAGGATGAAAAATAAAACGAATATGCATAGAACAACATAATCGCCGCTGGAAATTTCGTATCCTAGCGGCTTGTATAAGATTGGGAACAGGGCTCGCAACAGTGGGATGCCTAAGAATATCCAATCTAGACAGCGCAAAATTTTGGGAATAGAAGAACCGTTTGTGCTGGCGGTCGTCTGAGTCATACGCTTGCCTCACAAATACCGATGAGTTCTCCTAGTTCCCAATCGTACGGTAAATTTGAAAGGACGTATCGTGACAAACGTCATCAACCTGGGTCCATTTTGTCAATTATTTCGCTGTCTGAGATATGGTCATTTACCTTTTTGGCTTACCGCCTGCCCACTGATCGCCGATGATGTTAGGCTGCGCTAAGATGTAGCCTGCGATCGCGTTCAAATCATCTTCGTTAAGGTCTCGCATAATCGGAAAGATGTCTGACCTGAGCGTTGACGGGTGAAGTTCGGCTAGCGATCTTAGTCCGTCGTAGGTTGTCGGATAGGTCAAGTAATCTAACATGCCCTCGATATTATCGCGTGCAGGCGTGGCGTTGGCCAGTGTTTGTAAGCCAAGATCAACGTCAGGATTGGTTTTAGTGCCGCCGTCTATATGGCACTGAGCGCAGCTGCTGTTGAACTTACTCTGCCCTTGCATGAGTTCTTGTGTTGTGAGGGTGATTTGTTCTCCTGAGTCGTTGAGTGGCACGGTGCGATTAGAGGGAATGATTTCGCCTGCGATCGCACTGTTCATTAAAGAGAACATCAGTGTTGAAATGACTAAAACGATGTAGACTACCAGCGCTTTGGTCAAGATACTCCTAATTACGTAGATCATATGTTCCTGATTGAAAGTACTTTTGCTTAAGTTTTTTAAAGGTTAGAGCGGCGCTGTGTAAGCTGTCCTTTTTTAATAGGGTGGAGACTGACGCGAACTGACACAGCGCCTCGAAGCATTTGATTGAAATAAATTTGATTGAAATAGAATGGATTGAGCGTATTGTCCTTGGGAAATCTGAGTGACTTCTAGCAGGTGGTCAATTAAGTTGTCTCGAACGATGACCTGTCTCATAATTTCTGCAATACAAGACTGTGCCTGTTCTCGTGAGAGATGCGCTATTTTCTCTTTTAATTGCAGTAGCTCTTGTTCTTGTTCTCGGCTCAAGTGCCCCAGTAGTTCCATATGACTATCTCCCAGATAAATGGCCGATAAATGACCGACAAATGGCTAACTAGCGCTGAATAAATTGCATAGCGGCAATTGAGCCTAAGAAAAAGACAGTGGGAATAGCTAGTGCATGTACGGCTAACCAGCGGATAGTAAAAATGGGATAGGTTGTTGGCTGCTCGCGGTTGATGTTTGTCATGATTACTGACCTTTAGATTGAGGAGGGTGATCGATTGAGGAGGGTGATCGATTAGAGATGATGACAGTAGGTGATGGCTACAGGCTGATGACTACAGGCTGATGACTACAGATAAAGTAGATTAGGCGATTGTTGGTTCAATTCGGCTGTAAAACTGGCCAAGTATCTTGATAGGCATGGCTTCTTTGGACCCAAAGTCAGTATCAGAAGGCTGCTGGCTTTCAAACGTGCCTGAAACCTCGCCAGTTGCTCTGTTAACATGATTGATTTGCAGTGCAATTCGTCCTCTTTCGACTTCAAAAGACTTGTTGTTTTGACGAGAGAACTTATCTCTATCTGCCTGGATGGGAATGCCGACAGCTGCGTCGTAGCCAACGGCTAGCCCCCGACCTTTGGGATCAATAAAGCTAGAGGTTCGATAGGGCGGCACATCAAAGCTGCCAGCTAGACGTGTAGCAGGACTTAGCGCACTAGTACTTTGTTCTGTTTTGGCAATCAGCCCTTTGATGGTAAATAGCAGCGGAACGCGATCGCCGTTGGGAATCTGTACGGTAACGGGCTGAAAGTCGAATCCGCCTTTTTCAATGAAAGTAAGTTCACCCGTTGGAGACGACTGTAGTTCTCCGCTAATCTGGTCAAGCGTAAAGCTAGAGCGCGTGAGCAGCTTTCCTTCTAAAAACTTTTTAGGTGCCTGGTTGGCGGATGATTTTTGAGAAAGACTACTTTCAACCAAGAATGTTTCAGGCTGTAAGCATAGCTCTTTTAACTGATAGGTTTGGCCAGATTCCATCGGGATAGAATCCATGTTAGTGCCTGTGAGGGTTGGGCAGTCGTTTGCTAAGCCACTCCCTCTAATATCATCGTAGGTAAGTGATTCTGCTGCTATGTTAGTGCTGCTACAGGCGGTGAGCAGGCTGAGTATCAACATTAAAGCAGTGGCGATGAAAGGTTTGTAATTCATGTCTTAGTCATTCATGTCTTATGGGTGCAGATAGGCAATTACTTTCTTCGCTTGGGAAAACAGCGTTTCTTTTAAGACAAAGTAGCAAGCGTTTCTGGAGAACCTGTGAAGACAAGCTAATTTTGCGATCTCTAGCTTTTTAAGATCTCTCCTCTTTAAATTTATACCTTCTAGATCTCTCCCCTTTTTTGATATTTCTGCTTTGATTTTCTCAATTTTCTTCCTTTCATAGGTTCTCCATTTTTATCTTTTATGTTGATACCAACTTCTTGCACGGCGTTTTTCTCTATTACGTTTTCTATGGCACTGAAGTTCTGTTGTATCTTTTTACGAAGTAGGAATCAATACTATGAGCTTAGTTACGGAGATGATTTTGAGCGCGGATAGTGAAGCTCGCTATCCTGCGCCTAAAGAGCTGAGAATTTTTCAGGACTTTGTGAAAACAGGTGAGCAGCGAGTCCGAATTGCTAAGGCCCTGGCTGAAAATGAAGACAATATTGTTCAAAGAGGCAGTCAGAAGTTTTGGGAGCGCTGCCCTAATACTCCAAGCAACAGCGGTGTAGAGCGCAAAACAGCCTCCTGCCAGCGGGATCAGGGCTGGTATGTTCGTCTGATTGCTTATTCTATTTTGGCGGGGAGCGAACGTCCGCTAGAAGATATTGGCACGGTCGGCATTAAAGAAATGTACAACAATCTAGAAATCCCCATTAGGAACATTGCGGAGTGTATGCGCTGCCTGAAAGAAGAGGCTATGGCTGTTTTGAGCGATGAAGACGCGCAAGAGGTGGCGGCGTATTTTGACTTGATTATTCAGTCTTTGTCGTAGCCACTTTTCTGTCGTTGTTTGTTGTTTTAATTTGTTTTTCAATTTGTTTATTTCTTTTGGGAGACTTTCTCATGCAAGATGCTATTACCACGTTGATCAATGCGTCCGATGCTCAGGGTAAATATCTCGATGACTCATCTCTAGATAGTTTGCAAGATTATTTCCGTAGCGGCGATCTGCGAGCGAGGGCGGCAATGACGATCAGTGCGAATGCTTCAACTATTGTGACCAAAACAGTCGCGCGCTCTTTGCTGTATACCGATATTACGGGGCCTGGTGGCAACATGTACACCTGTCGTCGCTATGCTGCCTGCATTCGCGATATGGATTTCTTCTTGCGCTACGGTACCTATGCCATGCTGGCTGGCGATGCGTCTATTTTGGATGAACGCGTACTGAACGGGCTAAAAGAGACTTATAACTCTTTGGGTGTGCCTGTAGGGGCAACGATTCGAGCGGTTCAATCGATGAAAGAAGTCGTGGGCGAAATGCTAGGCGCTGAAGCTGGTAAGGAAGTGGGTGCTTATTTTGATCACATCTGTTCTGGGCTGAGCTAGCTTTTGTTTTGTTTTTCACTTTTGCCGGCTTTCATCTTTGCTGTTTTATCTTTGCTGTTTTTTTGCTGGCTTTCATTTATTAGTTAGTGGCATTAGGAGGATATTTGATGAGTGTGATTACTCAGGCGATCGCTACGGCCGATCGCGAAGTGCGCTATCTCTCTAAAGGAGAGCTCGACATGATCGGCCGTTTTTTTAATGATGGACCGCAGCGTTTGCGAATTGTTTCTATCCTCAACAGCAATGTAGACGAGATTGTTGAAAAGGGCAGCAGGCGGTTCTGGCAACAGCATCCAGAGACGCCTAGCCACAGCGGCAATCCGCGGTTTCAATCGTCCTGTTTGCGAGATCAAGCCTGGTTTATTCGGTTGATTTCGTATGCGGTGGCTGTGGGCGATGTTGATCCGCTTGAGTCGAGCGGGGTGAGAGGCGCTAGGCAAATGTATCTCTCTTTAGAGGTACCGCTGAGATTGGTAGCGCAGTGTGTGCGATCGCTCAAAGACGTCACGTTAGACATGCTCAGTGTAGAAGATGCCGCTGAGGTTGGGCCTTACTTCGACTATCTAATCGCTGGGCTTATGCCCTGACAGACATATGGCTTTGTCTGTTGTATCTTCTCGGGCCTAGAGTGGCTCGGGCTTAGATTTTCTTGAAGATTTGTTTGGACTTGGAGACCGCTATGACCGATCGAACGAATGGGGGAAGCCCTGTTGTTAATTCGCAGCCGTATCATACGGTACCGACGGCTGTGATTGAGGGGGCGCATCAGCGCGATCGCTATCTTAACCACAGCGAAACGCAGACGCTTTTAGCCTTTTTAAAAACAGGGCTAAGGCGTCTAGAAATTGCTCAGATACTAGCTGAACATGCTAACGAGATTGTCGCCGCAGGCGGTAGACGTATCTTTGTTGGTGGCAATCCGATGGCTTATTTTGAAGAACCTTCAGCTCCTGTTGGAATGCCAGGTTCGGGCTATTTTGTGGCAGAGGATTACCTATCGCCAAAGTCTAAAACGAGTCAGGCAAACAACACGCTGCTGTCTGTTGATGTCTCGACAAAGTCGCTGGTCAATCCTTTGAGCTGGTTTAAGGGATTATTCTTTAGTGGGAAACCTAGCGTTCCTGGTCGCTTTCAAGCGATTAATATTGCCGATTATGGCAGCGTCCGGATGAAGCGCTCTATGCGCGATCTTGGCTGGTTCTTGCGCTATGTCACCTATGCGATCGTGGCTGGTGATACGAGTATTATTAGCGTTAATACTCGGGGCTTGCAGGGTGTGATTCCTCAAGATGTCACGCTGGCAACAACAGTGGCGCTGCGAGAAATGCAGTGGAAGGCACTCTCTTTTTTTCCTGCTGAATCTGCGGCGGCGGCGCTGGTACAGCGATATTTTGATGTGTTGATTGCTGACTATAACGTCGAAAAGCCTTCGGACAGATTGCGGTCTGGCGTTTCGAAGCATCATCAGGGACTGAGCTTGCCACAGAGCTATGAAGATAGCAGTGGGGCAAGGCCGAAGTGGGTGATGAAAGAGGACTTGCCCGACATTGAAAAAGAGGCGGTGATCAAGGCTGCTTACCGACAAATTTTTGAGCGAGATGTCAGCGAGCTATACGGCGATGAGCTATCTAAACTGGTTTCGCAAGTAAAGGGCGAAGGCGGATCGATGGCGCTGTTTGTTCAGCAGCTGGGTAAGTCTCGGCTTTATCGACGGCTCTATTACGAGCCTTACAGTATTAGCCGCGCTATCGAGTTAGCCTGCCGCCATTTTTTAGGGCGTGGGCTGAGCTGTATGGAAGAGTTTCAGCAGTACTTTGAACTGGTTTCTGAGAAGGGATTTGCGGCGTTGATAGATGCGCTTGTAGGATCGAAAGAATATGCCGATTACTTTGGCGTAGAAACGGTGCCGTATTTGAGAGGACTGGGCGTAGAGGCTCAAGAATGTCGAAATTGGGGACCTCAAGTAGAGTTGTTTAAGCCCAGCGCACCTGTGCGTAAGGTGCCTCAGTTTGTGACAACTTTTGCGGGCTATCAGCAGCCACTGCCCAATCAGCATCCCTATGGCGTAGGAAACGATCCGTTAGAAATTCAATTCGGGGCAATCTTTTCGCAGGAAACCAAAGCGCCCGATGCGCAGCCAGCTCATTTTAGTAAAGACAGTCGTCGGATTTTGATCAGCAGTGGGCAGAAGAAAGCGCATTTTGTGCAGCGCGATCGCTTGTCTTTGGCCTCTCAGCATAAAGCTGTACGAGATAAAGCTGTACAAATCAGTATTGATAGCACCCAGCACTCTGTTGAAGCCGTTATCTTGGCTACTTATCGACAGCTGTTTGGCTGTGATGTGTTAGCAAGTCAGCGTCACAGAGTAGCTGAAACTCAGCTAAAGGGTGGGCTAAGTACTGTCCGAGACTTTGTTAAAGCGTTGGCAAAGTCTCGGGCTTTTCGTCGGGCTTATTGGGAAGGTTTGTATCTGACAAAGTCTACTGAAATTATTCATCGACGCTTGCTAGGCAGACCTACCTACAGCCGCGAGGAAACGAATAAATACTACGATATCTGCGGCCGGCAGGGCTTCTATGCACTGGTTGATGCCTTGGTTGATAGTGATGAATATCGTGAGACGTTTGGGGAGAATACGGTTCCTTATGAGCGGTATGTTACACCGCGTGGACTGGCGATGCGATCGCCTAAAGGACCATCTGCGATATCCAGGCTAAGAGATAATCCATCTACTGTTGGTGACTATATGATGCGCTATCAGGCTGCATCAGCACCTGATGAGAAGCAAGCGATGCCTGCGCAGAATGGATTCAGTACACCTACTCAACACCAAGATCAACATCAAACTGCCGACACGTCTGAGCAGCGCCCGGTCTTATCGCCAGACTCAACGCTACCAGAGAATGCTGACGACAGGCCGGAAGAGGCTGATGCCCTGGCGGTCGTTTCAGCTGAATCTAGTGCTTCAGGTTAAGAATTTCTCTTGTACGTCTTTTGTACGTACTGATAGCCAGCACCAGATAACTCTTTAAAGTACACTCAGTTAGCAAAATGAATATAACTCCAGAAAAGAACAGATTTTTGAAACCTATTTCTATAGTTCAACTTTTGAAGTGGGTTTTACAACAGATTTTACACCAGAAACGCTTTCTCTCTTCTCAAAACCCATTCAGCTACCGCATCTGCATTAGCTGGTTTGGTGGTGTACATATTCATCCAAAATTCTAGATTCACGCTTTAGGTCACTGGCTTGTCATGAGTATTGTTAAACAGATCATTTTGAATGCTGATGAAGAATTGCGCTATCCCACACCCGGAGAGCTGAAGGCTATTCGGCGCTTTTGTGCAGTGGGAGAGCAGCAGATTCGATTGGCAAAGACGCTGGCGCAATGCGCGCCAAAGATTGTAGAAGAAGGGACGCGAACCTTTTGGCAAATTTGCCCAAGAACGCCTAGTAACAGCGGTAATCGGCGCAAAACTGAGGCTGCAAAAAGAGATATGAGCTGGTACATTCGCCTAATTAGCTACTGCTTGCTAGCCGGCAACGACCAGCCACTAAGAGAGATTGGCCTGTTAGGAATGAAAGATCTGTATACCAATATTGGCATTCCTTTAGACAATATTCTGCAATATTTTCGCTGCTTGAGGGCAGAGGCCATTACGCAGCTTTCAGAGGCTGATGCTGAGGCGATTATTCCCTATTTTGATCAAATTATTCAGGAGCTAGTGCGGCCTGGCCCCGCTTACTTTGGCATTAAAGATCGCAGTGTCAGTCAGGCCGCTTAGTTTTGCTATTTGGGTCTACTTTTGCCGAACGCCTCTAGCGAAGGCCATACATAAAACACGATGAGGATATCACAATGACCATTACGATGGGCTCACTTAGCTCAGCGAAAAACGGTGTGCAAAGATTAGATGACTGGCTGAAGCGCGATCGCTTTGTCTTTATTGGCTGGTCAGGACTGTTGCTCTTTCCCTGCTCCTTTTTAGCCATTGGTGCCTGGTTTACTGGCACGACTTTTGTTACTTCTTGGTTTACCCACGGCCTGGTTTCTTCCTATTTAGAAGGCTGTAATTTTCTGACAGTGGCGGTTTCAACGCCAGCGGAAAGTATGGGCCATTCTCTGCTGCTGCTGTGGGGGCCAGAGGCCAACGGAGACTTTGTTCGATGGGTTCAAATTGGCGGACTCTGGACGTTTACAGCTTTTCACGGCGTGTTTGGGCTGATTGGCTTTATGCTCAGACAAATTGAGATTGCTAGGTTAGTGGGAATTCGGCCTTATAATGCGATCGCTTTTTCAGCGCCCATTGCCGTTTTTTGCGCTACGTTTTTAATCTATCCCTTAGGTCAATCCAGCTGGTTCTTTGGCCCTGGGTTTGGCGTAGCCGCTATCTTTCGCTTTCTTCTGTTTTTCCAGGGGTTCCATAACTACACGCTAAATCCCTTTCATATGATGGGTGTTACCGGCGTACTAGGCGGCGCTTTGCTCTGTGCCATTCACGGCGCCACGGTTCAAAACACGCTCTTTCGAGACAACCGTAGTAAAAACACTTTCAAGGGCTTTAGTACGACTCAAGGTGAAGAGACCTATTCTATGGTGACTGCCAATCGCTTCTGGTCTCAGATTTTTGGTATTGCCTTTTCCAATAAGCGCTGGCTGCACTTTTTTATGCTGTTTGTTCCTGTCACTGGACTGTGGATGAGCGCGATTGGCATGGCGGGGCTTTCGTTTAACCTCAGAGCTTATGACTTTGTAAGCCAAGAAATTAGAGCGGCTGAAGACCCTGAATTTGAGACGTTCTACACAAAAAACATTCTGTTGAATGAAGGGCTAAGAGCCTGGCTTTCAGAGATGGATCAGCCTGCGAAAAATTTTGTTTTCCCCGATGAAGTTCTTCCTCGTGGTTTTTCTGAATAGTTCACCTCTTACATCTTTAAGGCTTGATTTACACCTCTAAGGCTTGATTCTCCGCTAGACTTATCACGAGATTTATACAGATGGAAACTCCACTTGAAACCGTTCCAGATTTATCACTCTCTTTACCTGCTGATACAGCTTCAATCTTGGCACCTGCTGGCCCCGGCTACGATGAGGAGACCAGTGGCTATGCCTGGTGGGCTGGCAACGCCCGCCTGATTACGACAGAGCTAACGGGCCGCTTTTTGGGTGCTCACGTTGCGCACGCTGGCCTCGTAGCTCTGTGGGCGGGTGGCATGCTGCTCTTTGAAGTGTCTCACTACACGCTGGCCAAGCCGATGTATGAGCAAGGGTGCATTTTGATGCCTCATATCGCCACTCTTGGCATCGGTGTTGGGCCCGCTGGCGAAATCACTAATATCTTTCCGTTCTTTGCGATTGGCGTCGCTCACCTGCTAGGTTCGGCAGTGCTGGGTATCGGCGGGCTGTACCATGCGATTAAGGGCCCTGAAAAGCTCTATGGCTTTTTTCAGTTTGACTGGACCGATAGAGCCAAGGTGGCGCAAATTTTAGGCTTTCACATCGCGGTTCTCGGTGTTTTTGCACTCTTGTTTGCGGCCAAAGCAATGTACTGGGGCGGTCTTTACGATCCTTGGGCACCGGGCGGGGGCGATGTTCGTCTTGTGACCAATCCGACTTTGGACCCGCGAGTTATTTTTGGCTATCTGATTAAAAAGCCGACTGGCGGTGAGGGCTGGATTGTTAGCGTTAACAACCTAGAAGATATTATCGGCGGCCATATTTGGATTGGCTGTTTGCTTATTATTGGGGGGATCTGGCATATTTTAGTTCCGCCTCTGCGCTGGACTTACAATCTCTTTCCTTGGACGGGTGAAACGTATCTCGCTCAAAGCCTGGGAAATGTGGCAGGGCAGGCGTTTATCGCAGCGGCCTTTATCTGGTTCAACAATACGGCGTATCCCAGCGTGTTTTACGGCCCCACCGTCCCGGAGGCTTCCCAGGCGCAGTCTTTTGTCTTTTTGATGAGAGATCAGGGTATGGGCGCAGATGTCGCTGCGGCTCAGGGACCAACAGGGTTGGGTAAATATTTGCAGCGCTCGCCGACTGGAGAGATTATCTTTGGTGGTGAAACGATGCGCTTTTGGGATGCAAGAGCGCCTTGGCTAGAGCCTTTGCGCGGTAAAAACGGCTTGGATTTAGATCACCTGCAGCACGACGTTCAGCCCTGGCAGCTGAGACGAGCTGCGGAGTATATGACGCACTCCCCGATTGGTTCTTTGAACTCGGTTGCAGGATTAGCCACCGAATCGAACGCATTCAACTATGTTTCTCCTAGAACATGGCTGGCCTCTGCTCACTTTATCTTTGGCTTCTTTTTCTTGGTTGGGCATCTTTGGCACGCCGGGCGAGCTAGAGCGTCGGCAGCTGGGTTTGAAACCGGATTAGACCGTGAGAATGAGCCTGTTCTTTCAATGGCGCCTATCGATCCGAGCTTGCGTTCTGACTAGATCACAGGTTGACTGTCTTATTTATTTGTTATCTACGGTAGGAGAAGATTCGATGGGACTCCCTTGGTATCGTGTTCACACATCTGTGCTGAACGATCCGGGTCGCTTGATTGCGGTGCATATTATGCACAATGCGCTGTGCGCTGGCTTTGCTGGTTCGATGTTGCTGTTTGAGCTGGCGCTGTTTGATCCGAGCGACCCGGTGCTAAACCCAATGTGGCGGCAGGGCTGCTTCTTGATGCCGTTTGTGGCACGTTTGGGTGTTGTAAACTCTTGGCAGGGTTGGAGCGTAACGGGTGAGACGTTTACAAATCCTGGACTGTGGACGTTTGAAACGGTTGCGATCGCACATATTCTCTTTTCTGGACTCTCTTTTCTAGCCGCTTGCTGGCACTGGGTTTATTGGGATGTTGCAACCTTTTTTGACCCCAAAACAGATGAGCCAGCAATTGATTTGCCTAAAGTTTTTGGTATTCATTTGACGCTAGCAGGTCTGCTTTGCTTCGGTTTTGGTGCTTTTCACCTAACCGGCGTATTTGGTCCCGGAATGTGGGTCTCGGACCCATTTGGACTGACCGGTCATATTCAAGGCGTTGCACCGGAGTGGGGCGCAGCCGGGTTTGATCCACACAATCCAGGTGGTGTTGTCGCTCACCATATTGCGCTCGGCATCGTCGCTATTATCGGCGGATTGTTTCATATTTCTGTTCGGCCTCCTGAATACCTGTACAAAGGTCTCAGGATGGGCAATATCGAAGGCGCATTGGCGAGTGGATTGGCAGTGTTCTTTTCTGGTGCTTTTATTGCCGCAGGTACCATGTGGTATGGCACTGCAACGACGCCGATTGAACTGTGGGGACCGACGCGCTATCAATGGGATCAAGGGGTATTTCAGCATGAAATTGATCGGCGTGTGAAAGCCAGCACTAGTGATGGCCAAAGCCTATCTGAGGCGTGGTCACAGATTCCTACCCGGCTCGCGTTTTACGATTATATTGGCAACAGCCCGGCGAAAGGCGGTTTGTTCCGAGTAGGGCGAATGGTAGATGGTGATGGCTTGGCCACTGGGTGGCTAGGACACCCCATCTTTAAAGACGGCGACGGTAGAGAACTCACGGTTCGCCGGATGCCTAATTTCTTTGAGAACTTTCCAGTCGTCCTGCAAGATAAAGACGGTATCGTTCGCGCAGATATTCCTTTCCGTCAGGCAGAATCTAAATACGGAATTGAGAAAACAGGGGTCACTGTGAGCTTTTATGGGGGAGCGCTTGATGGGCAAACGTTTAGCGATCCAAAAGCGGTGAAAAAGTATGCTCGGCGTGCTCAGCTTGGAGAGCCCTTTTCGTTTGATCGCACCGTTTATGATTCTGACGGTTTGTTTAGAACTAGCAATCGTGGTTTCTTTGCCTTCTTCCATGTTGTCTTTGGTTTGCTGTGGTTCTTTGGCCATATCTGGCATGGGTTAAGAGCGCTTTTCCAGGATGTATTCTCGGGCATTGACCCAACGCTGAGCGCTGAGCAGGTGGAGTGGGGCTACTTTACCAAGGTAGGCGATCCGACTTCTCGGCAACCTGCGGCCTAGAAAATGCGTAGAACATTTGAGAGGAATCACTTAAAGGAGGTATTTCATGCGACAAAAATTTGTTTCTAACAAAACGGCACCTTTGCAGTATCCGCTGCGAAAGCTCAATGCTGAATCGGGTAAGGTTGTGCCTGGGTGGGGCACTGCGCCGCTCATGGGCGTGCTGTTAGCGGCGCTGCTACTCTTTCTTCTGACGATTCTTCAGCTGTACAACGGCACCATTATGGTTGAAGGCATTGATATTTGATTGATAAGAGCGCAGTTTAGTGACAATCCATTAACCGCATGACAGGTACTCTGTTGTGCGGTTTTGTCTTGTTTACGGATCGGACTGGTTGTGCTGAATAGGTTACTGGCCTACCTCACCCTGCTTTCGTGTACACAACGAAACTGGCCAAGCGCCTATGTTGCAGACCCGCCCCGTTGCTGCGCGTCACACCTGCAGAGGGGATTTACTTCAGGGGCTAGAGGGTGATGAGGTTAGAGAGAAGCTAGAGGCGATCGAAAGGCCATATATAGACAAAACTCCCCTCTGTAGGTCGGTCCTGTATGGTGAGGTAGGTTCGCAGGTTTCAGATTGAGCTTGATATTG
>CALDSK010000328.1 GCA_937911865.1 uncultured Synechococcus sp. | reverse complement strand
GGGATGGGCATGCTCGTCGGTAAGGAAGACTTAGGCTTTGGTCCTCGCTCCTGGCGCGACTCGATGCTGGTTAAAGATGGCACGATTGAAAAGATGTTTATTGAGCCTGAAAAGCCCGGCGACCCATTTGAGGTGTCTGATGCGCAGACCATGCTGAAGTACATCAACGAAAATGCGGGTGAGCCTCGCCGTGCGTTCTTGCTGAGCAAGCTGGGCTGTCCCTACTGCGCGAAAGCGAGAGATCTGCTGGATGAGCAAGGTATTTCCTACGAGCAGGTTGAGCTTGGTGATGGTGTGACAACTAAGTCGCTTTACGCTGTTTCTGGTGCTGGTACAACGCCTCAAGTATTCATTGACGGCTAGCTGGTCGGTGGTTCAGAAGCTTTGGAAGCGTACTTTCAAAAAGCCGCGTAGCTAGTTTTTGTAAATCACAGTGTTCCAAACCGTCTTCGTCAAGGCGGTTTGGAGCACCGTCGAAATATCACAATAAACATATCCTCAAGTGGAAGGCACGACGTTGATAGTCCGCTTAGGATTTATAGGTAACTATATAGATGCACTTCGCTCATCTATGACTTTATATGTGTCTCGATCGGTATAGGTCGAGACAACTGGCGTGGCGATCGCCCTACTTCGCCGCTGTTTTCTTTCACTTTTTGGGAGCAACCCACCTATGGCTTACGATTTTGATCTTTTTGTAATTGGTGGCGGTTCTGGCGGTATTGCTACTTCTAGGCGAGCAGCTTCTCACGGGGCAAGAGTGGCTGTAGCTGAGAACGATCGACTGGGTGGCACCTGTGTAAACCGAGGCTGTGTCCCCAAGAAGCTGATGGTATATGCCTCTCACTTTCCTAAATATGCCGAAGAGTCTAAGGGGTATGGCTGGGATCCGGGCGAAAGTCAGTTCGACTGGAATACGATGATTACCGCTGTCAATAACGAGGTGAAGCGGCTAAACGCGATTTACCAGCGAATGGTCGATAACGCGGAGGTTAAGGTTTACCGCCATCGCGCTCGTTTGCTAGATGCGCATACGATAGAGGTCGGTGATGAGAAGGTGACCGCTGAGCGCATTTTGATTGCGGTAGGCGGCGAGCCCGTAAAGCCGGATATCCCAGGGATTGAACATGCGATTACGTCTGACGGCATGTTTGAGCTGAAAGAACAGCCCAAGAGGATGGTGATATTAGGCGGTGGCTACATTGGCTGTGAGTTTGCCTGCATTATGAACGGCCTTGGGACTGAGGTGACGGTCGTCATTCGTAAAGATCAGATTCTCAATGGGTTCGATGGTGATCTGCGCAATGAATTGCACGAGGCTATGCAGAAGCAGGGCATTCGGATTTTTAATAACGCGGAGATTGTGGGTATTGCCAAAACGGGTGACCCAATGAAGGGTGGTGTGAAGGTGACTATCAACGATGGCGAAGAGCAGGAGATTGTCGCTGATGCAGTGAGTCTGGCGGCGACAGGACGGCGGCCTAAGCTAGAGAACCTGGGACTGGAGAATACGCAGGTGGAGACGGATAAAGGTGCGATCGCCACTGATAAATATAGTCAAACCGCAGAGCCTAGCATCTATGCCATTGGCGACTGTACCGATCGCATTAACCTGACACCTGTCGCGATTGATGAAGGCCGTGCTCTGGCGGACACGCTTTACGGCGGTCAAGACCGCACAACCAGCTACGAAAACGTTCCGTCTGCAATTTTTACCACGCCAGAAGCGGCGACGGTAGGCATCACCGAAGAAGAGGCCATAGAGACCTATGGTGAAGACGACATTCACGTGTTTCGGTCTCGCTTTCGCCCGATGTATTACACGCTGCCAAACAAGGACGAAAAGACCTTGATGAAGCTGATTGTGCAGATCTCGACTGACAAAGTGCTGGGGGCACATATGGTGGGTGATGCGGCAGCGGAGATTATTCAGGGGGTTGCGATCGCGCTCAAAATGGGCGCGACCAAAGCCGACTTCGATGCCACTGTCGGCATTCATCCCAGCTCAGCCGAAGAGTTCGTCACGATGCGGTAAAAACTGGATGAACGATCCTGAGAAGATCTTTGCGAGATCGACATATTCAGCAACACCAACTTATCAACATCGGCTTAAGAAACAACAGAAATTGAGTCTTTATACCTAATCTTGTTGTTTCTTATTCCAAAAGGTCGTCACTACGTTTATAGCGCCTTCAAGAAATTATCTTGAAGGCGCTATTTTTATAGGATTTAGCAGTAGAGGCGTAGCACACTTGTGCTAGATTTGGCCTGGGAAAATCATCATGAAATATGCATTGCATTGAAGGTATGTAAAGATTGCATAATTTGTCTTCAAAGTGTTCTCTGTGAACCTGCAAAGACTTTTCAGATGATTAGGATAGGTAGCGAGGTTGGATATTTGTGAGTGATGTGCCCACAACGGGAAGGCCTTATCAAGGCAGCTCAACGCTCTCAAGCCTCCACTCAAACTACCATCAAGGGCATCAACAACATCTACAGACAACATCTGCATAAGGTATGACACTCCCAAAGGTGTGACACCCCAAAAACAGACAAGCAAACCATCGCATTACCGTAACCAAAGAATCGTAACCACGGAGCCGTAATTACAGACGCGCCACCCCCAGCGCGATTCAGATAGTAAAAACCGTATAGTCCAAGCGAATCTTTTCATCCGCCAGTCAGCGGTTTACCTTTACTAAAGCTTCAATCTGAAACTGTCATAAGGATTGGTTTGTCGGTCTTTTTAGCGATACTGATACCCGCTTACACACCTTGGGCATCTTCTTAAGTGCCAATATCAAAACATCCGTTACCAACACTACTGGGTCACTGAACAATACTCTCTTTGTCATGGTCAATTCTCTGTCGAACAGTAAAAGAAATCTAGACATCCTTAAGCCTCTACGTAACTGGATTGAAGGCATTTCCGTCGAGAACGAAAAAACAGCGCATCGCATCGTCTCTTTAATTCCTGCTGACTGTCCTTTTGAGCGCGACATCAAAGTTTTTCGACGCACCATTGCTCATATTCCACCGATGTGTAAAATCAATCCTTTGTACGAGCAGCTAACGATGCTACGTTTCAAAGCGATGTGCTACCTCGTCGATGAGTGTGGCGTAGACGCAGCCGCAATTTCTTAGACTCTCTCTACCATCATCTGCACTACATCTGTCTGAATCGAATACATGAAGTACGAAGGGCTCACCAGCGACGGCGAGCCCTTTTGTTTGCGTCTCTGGTGATGGATTCATAATGGATGCATTGAGCGCTACAGAGCGCTGACGACATAAGGATTCTTTGAAAGAAAGTGGGCACTTTCCATGTATAGCAAAGCAAGCAAGCATGCTTGCTTTGCTATACAGCTAAAACGTCTCAAATCATCTGATTTCAAGCCTTTAAGGATGTACTTGCATGCCTCCCTTCTCTCAGAGTGCTACTGCTAAAGTGTTTGGTATTGGTCTTAGCCGTACGGGCACGAAAAGTCTTGCTTACGCACTGCATCAGATGGGCATTCACATTGCTCATTTCCCCGATGACCCGGTCACGTTTCAAGAGCTTGCAACCGGTAGCTTCAGGTTCTCTATCCTTAACGCGCTAGACGGTATTGCCGATATTACTGTTTCATCTCTCTATCCTCAGCTAGACCAGTACTACCCTGGCAGCAAATTCATCCTCACCACTCGCAATAAGCAAGACTGGCTAAACTCAGTTGAAAAACACTGGGCCCAGTATCCTTGCTTTAACGATCCTAGCCGGCAAAAGCCAGAGGACCGGGTTCACATGGCGATGCGACAGCTTCTGTGTGCTACCGTTTACGGCAGCTATGTGTTTAACCGCGAACGAGCCTCTTATATATACGACTTACATCACCTCAACGTACAAACGTATTTTGCAAATCGTCCTAACGACCTGCTGCTGCTAGACATTTGTGGGGGTGACAGTTGGCAGAAGCTCTGCTGCTTTTTACAGCAGCCGCCCCTGAGCGATCCGTTTCCTAATGCGAGAGAGAAAACGGAATTGATTTCGTTAATGCAAACAGATCGTGCGATTAAGTCTGCAGCGTTGGTTTAGTCTGGCTGGTTTGGTCTGGCCACAGCTATACGGCAATAATGGCATCGGCTAAGTCTTTGCCAAGCACTTTCCTTAGCTTTGGCCGCTGCTCAAACATCCGCTGGTTAATGGCAGTCATCCAGTGGGGTCGCAGATAATACTTCCAGCGTGTCTTGACAACTAAAGGCTTCATGGCTGGATAGTCGCTGACTAAAGAGCGCACCAGTTCGATCAGATGGGGCTGATGGTATATAGGTGGGTTGGGCCAGGTGTGGTGTAAGAAAAAGGGTAGCTTTTGTTCATTTAGAGGATGCGCTTTGACCCAGAAGTTGTAGTTTTCGTCCAGGGTGTCGTAACGGAGGCCCATTTTGCCGACTGCTAGCGCTAGGCTGACCTGCTCTCGGAAGTACAGATTATCTTCCATCGCCTTTGACTGATTGATTTGGTTAAAGCAGTCTAGCCAGGTTTTGAACAGATCTAGAGACAGCTGTGTGTCAATCGCTACAAATCCAGAGTTAAAGTAGGGTGGCTGTAAATCGTCTGAGAACAGAGGAGACATGGAGCTGCTAGGCAGCGGTAGCCCGACTGCTTTGTATACACGTTCCCAGTTTCGACCTGTGGCTAAAAATGTAGGGGCTGCATTAAAAGGTGCCGAGAAGCGGCGGTTGCCTGAGAAGTCTCTCAGGCATAGCAGATCAGAATCTAGGAAGACGGTTTTCTCCATCTCTGTTGGAATCTGGAAACAGTAGATTTTGTTGGTAAGCAGGTCTCCTTTGCGATCGCCCGAAATCGGATTGTTAAAATACTCAACTCGCACTCCCATCTCACTGAGTAGCCGATAGGTGAGCGGGCTCAAGTCTCCTCGCTTTGCGCTAGGACAAGGAACGGCTGCAATTAGCTCGTGCTGACAGCGCAAAAACCGTTTTAAGGAGGCTACTAACAGCAGAGAAAGCCCTTCAAGCGTTCCTTTCTGGCACACGAATGTGAATGCGTAGCTGGCTGGCCCCGTTGATGGTAAGTCCGTGGCTAAGATAGGTTGCGATGTTCGCTGAGGTGGCATAGATGGCGAAAGGGTCATAGATAGTTTCTGCTGGGACGGTTTAAGGGGTTTTCTTTATTTACTTAGTGCGATCGCAGGGTCTGTATTCAACGAAGTGCTAGCTCTAGGTTCCGGGTAGGTATCTGTTCGCTTGTTGCGGTGAGGAAAGGCCTCTGTCGGTATTGGCAGTTCTAGAAAGGGGCAAAGCTTTTCCCATCCCTCACCGTCAACGATGTTCATTTCTAACAGATCGTTCGGACGGTCTTTGAAGTAGCGCCGAACATCTGCGTGATAGCGGTGGTAGGCTTCAATGAATTTGGCGCGATCGAACGTAACGCTCTCGTATATGTGCATCCGCCGCAGAATCGCAATGTCTTTATCGGTGGCAGGGTACTTGGTATAGATAAATTCAGCAGAGGCTAGCCAAGAGTCTAAATCTCTGAGCGCCAACACAAACTTGGAGTTAGGAAATTTGAAATCTAGATATTTGTAATACAGCACGCAGCCTGTATCCGAAGCGGCTTCTAAATCTTGTAGGTGCTCGTATTTGGGGTTGTGTTTTACCTTGCTGTAGCCCAACAGTTTTACGGCTTCACAAAATGTGGTGGTACCTGTGCGGGGTAAGCCAATGTCCCAAACGCGATATTTGATGTTAGTCATAGGTGAGAAGCGCAAACATAAGAGGGCGCAAATGTAAAAGTTAGAGAGATAAAAGTTGGAGAACGGGCTGTGAGCTGCCTACGTGATAGAGCGTGCGTTGACCCAGTGCTGAGTGCTGAGTGCTGATGTTATTAATCACCGAAGGCGACAGTCCGTATCACCGTGATAGCTCGGAACGTCTTTTGTTTAAGGATGTGGACTATTGAAGGATAAGGGCGGTTTTGAGCGTGAGTTCTTTTTGGTATCAAATCAGGAAACCTAAAAATGTCGGCGCTCACTATTGAGTCGGATTTTAAATAACGCTATTTAAAATCCGACTCAAAGCCAATCTAAAAGATGACTCATTCTTCGCTTAACACCCATTTTCTAAAGAATCTGAGCAATACTCATCGACTGCTGTTGCTGGTTTGGCAATCGGCTCCGAAGTGGCTGCTGGCAATGGTCAGTATCACGACCGTAGGCGCGCTGCTACCTATTGGCCTGCTCTACACCAACAAACTCATCATTGACTGGATCACCCAGCACGCGGCTCAAAATGCGACTCAATCTTCTAGCTGGTCTTATGCCGCGTGGGCACCGATTTTTTTGCTCATTGTGATTCGTCTGGCGCTTTCTGTCATGCGGTTGGGGTTGAGTGAGGTGCGTCCTTTTGTCTCGCAGATGCTGTCCGATCGGCTATCGCTGAGTGCGACTCGAAAGCTGCTGCGTCAGTCTATCCGGCTAGATCTTAATCACTTTGAGTCGCCTGCTTTTTACGATGCTTTGAGTCTGGCAACACAAAGTGGCAGCAGCTATCCGGTGCGATCGCTCGACTACGCAACAACGCTACTAGGGCAGGTCATTAACGTGGCCGGGCTGCTAATTCTGTTAGTTCAGTTCAACCCAATTATTTTGGTCTTGCTGCTGCTGACAACGCTGCCACTGCTGCAAAAAGGCGTGAGCTTTTCTAAAAAGAAATTTGTGCTCAACCGTAAGAATACGTTTGAGGGTCGCTTAGTCTCTTACTTTCAAGGACTGCTGACGCAGCAGCGCTATGCAAAAGAGATCCGACTTTTTAACTTGGGCGAGCAAATTTTAGCGCGATGGCAGCAGACTTACGGCCAGTATAAAAACGAAGTAGAACAGATGGCGCGCGCGCAGGTGATTGGGCGCTTTAGTGTGGGTGTGATTCCGCACCTTTGCTTTTACGCCGCCTATGCTTGGATTGTGTTGAAAACGGTGCAGGGACAAATTACGCTGGGTGATTTTGTTATGTACAGCGGTGCTTTTAGCCAAGCGCAATCTTTACTAGCGGGCTGCGTTCAAAATTTGGCAAATACCTATGACGCCAATCTTCATATGTCTCAGTTCTTTGAGTTTTTGTCGCTTCAACCCAGTATTACTAGCCCTGCCGCGCCTGTTGCTTTTCCTGAAACGATTCGGCAAGGACTGGTGCTAAAGAATGTGGGATTTGCCTATCAGGGCAGTGAGAAAACGGAGAAAACGGAGAAAACGGTTTTTCGAGATATTAGCTTTAAGGTGAATCCGGGTGAAAGCATTGCGGTGGTGGAGGTAAACGGTGCGGGTAAAACAACGCTCGTAAAGCTGCTAACGCGGTTGTATGAGCCAAGTACAGGCTCAATTACGATAGATGGCGTGCCCTTATCCGCGTTCGATTTAAAGGAATTGCGTCGCAATATCGCAGTTCTGTTCCAAGACTTTGCGCAGTACAAGCTAAGTATTCAAGAAAACATTGGCTTTGGTGATATTGATCATTGGGAGGATGCTTCACGCGTGCAAGCGGCAGCGGCTAAGGCCGGGGTAGCCGATTTTATTGAGAGCTTAGAACAGCGCTACCAGACGAATTTAGGTAATTTGTTTCCTGAAGGGCGTGAGCTTTCGGGGGGACAGTGGCAGAAAATTGGCTTGTCTCGGGCGTTTATGAGCAGCGCTCAGATTTTGATTTTGGATGAGCCGACTTCGGCGATGGATGCGATCGCTGAATTTGACCTGTATCAGCGATTCAGACAGCTGACTCAGGGCAAAATTACTTTTTTTATTAGCCACCGTTTTTCTTCAGTCCGTTTAGCCGATCGCATTCTGGTGCTTGACCAGGGCCGGATTGCAGAATTAGGAACCCATGCGCAACTGATGGCACAGTCTGGCCTGTATGCAAAAATGTTTAGGTTACAGGCTTCTGGGTACGCTGCTTAGCGGCAAGACCTTGAATAGAGATCGTTGTTTGTCAGAGGGGCTTCACTAGAGCGTTATTTGCCAGCACTCTATAAAGCACCACTCTATAAAACACCACTCTATAAAGCACCACTCTCCTCGTCATCGTCTTCTTTGCTAATGGCGACCGCTTCCAATAGCTTTAGTGGTCCGATCTCTTGCAGTTGAGCGAGCTGAGCGTGATCTCTAACCAGCAGTGAGCCTGCGAATCCTAGTGAGTTGACAGAGATATTTGCATGCTTTTCCTGAGTACGTGGAATTAGCATCATCCACTGACGGGTGCATAGTAGGTTATAGGGCGCGGTTTGCGGTTTGTTCATATCGCGCGCATCGATGCCTACGGCTTTTAGCAGCATCAGATAGCGGCTCATATATAGCTTAGTGAGGGTGTCTCCTGCAAACCCTTGCTTTTGAGGCGGGAACTTAGCGATCGCATGTTTAAACGGCAATAGCGGCGACCACCGATTTCCCCCTGATACCTTTGCTTTCGTCAGCGCAATTTCTACTGGCAGCTCGCTGAATTCGCCCGATCGAGGAATAAC
>CALDSK010000327.1 GCA_937911865.1 uncultured Synechococcus sp. | reverse complement strand
AAAGCTGCTTTAGCGGCGAGGCAAGCGGAATGTCTCCCAAACCAAAAGAGTGAAGGTAGTCTACCGTTGCAGCAATTATTACTACCTGACAGAGTTCATCAGCAGGCCATTTCTCGATTTCAGCAATACTGGGCAAATAATAGAGATAGTGACAGCCTGCTACTTCTGTATAGTTCCCAGCCACCTGCGCTAGCGCGGGTCCCTTTGTTGTTACCTGTGAGAATCCAGACACGTAAAATTTAGCTATCAGGGGAAAGTCCGATTCATGCTGATGGTCTAAGATAATGGACTGCCGCACTTTACCATCTCGCACACATAGCTCTAATCCATCTCGCAGGTAAATGTTGCGCTGACCACCCTCCCCAAGACTATGTGGAAAGATAGTTTTTTCAGCGAAGTCTGTTTGTCGATAGAGCCACTCATTTTTTTGCCGAGCAATGTCGAAAAGTGCTTCAAAATCTGCTGCTGCAATCGCCATATTCTCTTTAATAGTATAAGTCAGCCTAAATGCAACCAATTATCAATAGCGTAGGTGAACTACCAGGGAATTGTAAATAGCACCTCAAAACATTAAGGCAATAGCGCCGCCTGCAGTTTGTCCAAATACAGATCAGTCCCAATCGGTCCAGTTAATCCTAAGCATATGTAGCTGGGAATGAAATGTACTTGGTCGTTTTTACTAGCAGTCAGCGATTGGGCAATTGCGTTATTTTCCCAGGCCTGTTTTAGCGCCGAGAATTGATGAGCCGTAAACTCATCCGCATCCTCTAGTTCGCCAAGGTTAGAGAAGTTGTAGGATAGAAAAATGACTGAATCCGCTTCGTTAAACTGAGGTAACGCCTCAAGTGAAAAAGGGGCAGGCATGTCAACGTCAGTCGATTTTAGTTCAGACGGCTCCACCAGCTGAAACCCAATCTCTTCTACTAAGGCACGACAGGGCCCAAAAGCCGACTCGGCAAGCGTAACATCTGTCAGCTGTGACGCACTTAGCAACGCTACCTTCGGGCGAGCAGCTACTAGCGGCGAAAACGTTTCTCGCGCTTCAGCAATCCGCACTTCCATCTCTGATATCACCTGCGCGGCTTTTTCTGAGCGTTCTACCGCCTGACCAATCGCACTCATTGTTTGCGCAGTATCTCCCCACTCAAACAACAGAGTAGGCGCAATTTGAGAAAGCGCTTCGTACTGTTCTACATTAGCGTCTGTGCCAACGATCAAATCTGGCTGAAGCTTCAGGATAGCTTCCATAGAAGGCGTAAACGCTGAGCCCACGTTAGCCATAGGTAAAAGAGCTCGTTCGCTTATCCGCTTTTCCATCTCCCTACCCAAATAAGGAATCTGTCGCGAAGGATTATTGTAAGTGCCTTGATGCAGACTAATATGGTCAGCGAATCCGACGGGTTGCATATCCAAAGCGACTAGCGCTTCTAATAGGTAAGGCCCCAGAGCAATGATTCTTTCGGGGCGATCGCACACCTTAGTCTCACCTGCATCGTGCTCAATCGTCTGACAGCTCTCAGATAACACCTCGCCCGTTTCGAGGCGTGTGGCATTGGGAGACTGACAGGCTGCCAGCAAACTGACAAACAACACGAACAGCAGACTTTTCCTTACCATTGGCTAGCCCTTTTCGTTAAATAAAATCTACCTTGCAAAGAGCAATCTATCGATGCGATCGCAGTTTTTCGGCGGAAGCTAGCATATAATAACCACCAGGTGACTGTTCTTGCCTCCGCCCTCCGCTTAGGAAAGTGTATATCTACACAGAACATAACGTTTACAAAGCCAACTGTACGAGCAGCACATAAGGAGGGATTGTGAACAGCGCTCGCTATAGGAAGGTTTTCAATGAAATTATCTGCACCCATCTATCGCTTAAAGCGTGAAGCAAAACGTCTGTCACGTGAAGAGAACATCCCACTACACAAAGCGCTAAATCGCATAGCGGCAAAAGAAGGATTCTCTCGCTGGAGTTTGCTTGTGGCTCGGCTGTCAGCGACTGCACCTGCACGCACGCTGCTTGCGCGCCTAAAGCCTGGAGACTTGTTGCTACTAGGCGGACGGCCGGGTCACGGTAAAATGCAGTTAAGTCTTCAACTGACGATAGAGGCGATAAAATCCGGCTGTCAGGGAGCGTTTTTCACTCTGGAGTATGGCCCGACGGATGTTCTTGATTTATTCAAAAAGATTGAAGTAAACCCAACAGACTTTCGTGACACCTTCAGCCTGCACGACGCCGATACGATTTGTGCCGAGTACATTATGGCCAAACTCTCGGCCATGCCAACCAACACACTGGCCGTTATCGACTATCTACAGATTCTAGATCAAAGACGCGAAAATCCTGAACTCATAGAGCAAATTCGCACACTAAAAGCATTCGCGAACGAACACAGCTTCATTTTGGTGTTTATCTCACAAATTGATCGTTCGTACAACGAATCTATCCGTAAATGTCCAGGGCTTGATGACGTTCGGCTGCCTAACCCCTTAGACCTTCGTCTCTTTAGTAAAGCCTGCTTCCTCAACAACGGTGAGCTAGAGTTCTTGTCCATCATGTAGCTTAATTACACATCTCAATCACACATCTCAATCACACAGCCACTCAAAAGTCGTATCGAGATGCTTTCCAGCACCTTGCAGGCAGAAAGCCAGAAAGCCCATCTGGCACAATGAAGCAGCGACGGAGAAACGTTCTTATTCCCCATTATTACTATTTTATAGAGGCCACCTCATAAAAGTGGCCCTCCTTAAAACGCATCAACTGGCATACGCCGCACAATCAAATCATCAGCTTCACGAAAGAAGTTTTTCCTCTGCTTCTCCTACCTTCTACAGTCAAAAAATCCATCAAGGAATCTGTTCTATGAAAATCAAGTTTGGTTTGCTACTTCCGCTTGCTGTTCTCGCTGCAGGTGCGTTTGTAACACCAGCTAAAGCTAATCCATCAGGCGATCGCCCCACGGTAGGTCCCGCTATCCTCGCACAGCGTGGTGAGACGACTCAAACCTCACAGGCACGACGTGACAGCGAGCCCATCAAAGGCAATAACTACGTCGGTGTCGGCGGCAGCAACGACGGCGCTGTTGTAAATGGCAAGTACGCCCTGTCTAATCGCTTCTCTATTCGCCCTGAAGTGTTTACAAATGCGCAGCTAGACGACGACGAGCGTGGTGTTGCAGTCTTCGCACCGGTTACTTATGACTTCACTGGCAACAACACCAACAGCCGGTTCCAGCCCTTTGTTGGCGCAGGTGCTGGCGTCACAACAGGTAACGAGACTGAGCTGCAGCTAGTAACCACCGCAGGCGCTGACATCCGGCTCGGCAACCGCTACGCAATCAACGGTTCGGTGAACTATTTACCGCTAGACGATCAGCAGGTCGATTTCGTAGCAGGCTTGGGCTACCGCTTCTAAGCAGATACCTCCAAAACAGCCTAGTTGAAATACATCGAGTGAAAGACAGTCATCTTGATAATTTACAAGATGACTGTTTTCTTTTCAGTGAGAGCTACATGAACAGAAAAGACAGATAATTAGCGAAGGCTGCTCTTGTTACGACGCGCTCTTTCTTCAAGGCGAGTCTCGTGAACATTTTCAACAGCCTTGGTTTGACTTTCCAGAAATGCTAACCGTGCGTCCTGAACGTTTTCAACAGCTTTAGTCTGGCTGTCTAGAAAGTCGAGACGCGTCATTTGCACATCTTCAACGGCTTTAGTCTGATTTTCGAGGAAGTTGAGACGCGCTTCCTGAACATTTTCAATAGCTTTGGTTTGGGTCTCAAGAAATTCTACGCGACGTTGCTGAATAGAGTAAGAAGACATCGCCTCGGCAGCGTTAGCGACAGGTGCGAACGTTAGCGTTGTAGCAGCGAGAGCGAAAGCAGAAAAGAGAATGTTTTTCATGAGTGGATCCTGTGGGAATCAGTAAGTTTGTTTACTGGGTTTGCTTCATTGATTTAAGAATGCCACGGGTCCAAAGGCGTCAGCTGAGGATAGATTAAAGGATACCTGAGCGTTTATGAATAGAAGGGAATGAAAGCACCCAGCTAATCCTTAGCGTCTGCTCATAAACTGGAATAGTTGCTGTTGTGATGCCATTAGTAGTACTCACTCTGGTTTATAAATAGTGAGGCAGCATGTCTTCGGGTGATACTGAAGTCACCTCTACCATGGGATCTCGTACTAACCGGGCACTGTTCGCGAACTAAAAGTGTAATCAAACGCGATGGCAAAAAGGAGTTCTAAAAGGAGGTTTTTTGACTCATACCGGGAAAATTCAGACGTGTTCTGTTCCGCTTTGGAATAGCCAGCTTATATTTTCTATGGTATTTTGTTGAAAACTATTCGCATTAAGCTGCTGCCAACGGGTCCTTATGTCTCTTATTTTGACTGTAGCTGAACTCAACGAACTATATGAGAAAGCAACGGCTCAAGCCGCTGCGCCAAACTCAGCTTCTGCTGAGTTTGAGACGGTGCAAAGAATAGATAGCTCACTAGGTCAAGGCTACAGCCGCTGTATGATGCTATCGCCGAGTGTGGAGCTCAGCTTTTCGGAATATGATTACTGTCAAGACTGGCAGCTGAAGGTGCCCGCACACGAGCATTTGATTCAAATTAGTCTCTTTGTATCAGGGCAAATGGACTGTAGCATTCATCCGATGCTGGGAGACGGCCGAGGCTATTTTTCAGGCAGTGGCATTTCTCCAGGATATGTGGAAACTTACCGGGCAGGGCAGCAAGCCAAGCTGATTAATATTGAGCTAGAGCCTACAGTACTGAGTAACACGCTACTCACAGAGCAGCAGCGACAAACCGACCCAATTCGGCAGCTGTTCAAGACTGATGTGTGCAAAACTTCGTTTTACCCGGCGATTACGGCTCAGATGCGATCGCTCGTTCACCAAATGTGGAATGCACCTTATCAAGGCGCTGTGAAGCAACTGTACTTGCAGGCAAAGGTGTTTGAGCTATTGGCGATTCATTTAGATGCTATTTCCAATCAAGGCGCTAAGCAGAAGGCAGCACCCGCTGTGGGGTTGAAGCCTGACACGGTGGAGCGAGTGTATGCGGCGCGGGAAATTTTGGCAAAGCAGCTAGAGCATCCACCCTCGTTACTGGTGCTGGCAAAGCAGGTGGGCGTGTGCGATCGCACATTGCGGCGTGGGTTTAAGCAGCTCTATGGTGTGACGGTAACGGGCTACTTGACACAGCAGCGAATGTACCGGGCGGAGCAGTTGTTGCGATCGCGGCAATGCACTGTCACCGAAGCTGCTCGGCAGGTGGGTTACGGACACTTAGGCCACTTCGCAGCAGCGTTCAAGCGGCAGTTTGGCATTACGCCCAGGCAATGCTTAGCAGGCAAACTCTCGAAATAAAAGCTCGTCGTATATTCAAATATACTCATCTCCATACAATTACGGATAAAAGTCCGTTTTGGGATCATAAAAGTCCGTTTACTGCCTAGACGCGCCGCTACGATTTTTTTACGCTGGGTTTTACTGCAATTAAGAACGATTGCCAATAAAACATTGGTGTGAGGAATACATAATGCGCTTGTGGACAGGTTTGGTCTCGCTGGTTGGAATGCTGTTTTTGGTGGGAACGCCAGCCCGAGCGCAGGAGGTGATGCAGCAAACAGAACCGGCGACGACGGTAACAGAATGGGTGGCGCAGATGGAAGCGTCTTTGGTGCAGATTACCGATGTGCGACTGGAGGCTACTGATGGCGGGTTACAGGTGGTGCTGGAGACAACAGATGGCACGCTGGCAGAGCCAACAACCGCTGTCTCGGTCAATGCGCTGATTTTAGAGATTTCTAATGCGGTGCTGTTGGGAGAAGGGTTTGAAGAGTTTGCCCCAGCAGAAGGAATTGCGCTAGTGCAGGTGTCACCGCTGGCGGGCGACCGGGTACAGGTGGCGATTACAGGAGTGGATGCCGCGCCGCAGGTGACGGTGGGCAGTGATGCGGCTGGGCTGGCGCTGAATGTGGTGCCGGGAGTAGCTCAGGCGAACGAAGAGGATGAGGCGATTCAGCTGGTGGTAACGGGGGAAGAGAATGAAGGCTATAATCCGTCGAATGCGAGTACAGCGACCAGAACAGATACGCCGCTACGAGATATTCCGCAGTCAATTCAGGTGGTGCCACGTCAGGTATTAGAAGATCGTAACGTTCAAGATATTAGCGAAGCGGTAGAAACTGTCAGCGGAGTGCTAGACAGTTCTAGCTTTTTTGGTGCGTCGGGTGTCAATAGCCGGATTGTTAGAGGCTTCGAGCAGGGCTTTGGAGACGGCGCAGGAAATCTGCGCAATGGCTTGCGAGACGGTGGCTTCTACAGCGTGAGACCGATTGGAACAGTAGAACAAGTCGAAGTATTAAAAGGACCTGCCTCTGTTCTCTACGGTGCGTTGGAGCCGGGTGGTGTGATCAATGTAAACACTCGGCAGCCGCAGAGCGAGGCCGCTTACCAATTTTCTTTTGAGGCAGGCAACAATAGAAATTTTGAACCTAGCCTTGACTTCACAGGACCGCTGACAACAGATGACAGCCTGCTTTATCGAATGATTACAGGCTACCGGGTGTCTGAAGCACCGCAAGATTTTATTGAGAACGATTTGTTTACGCTGGCACCTTCTATTACTTGGGATATCAGCGATCGCACCCGCCTAAATGCTTATTACGAATATGCAGATTTCTCAAGCAACCCTTCTTTAGATAGCGCTCCTGTGCTCAGCGATGGCAGCTTTCTACCCCGTTCTTTTTACCCGGCCTATCCTGACTTTAGTTCGATAGAAATTGCCACTCATCGGCTGGGCTACACCCTAAATCATGAACTAAATGATAACTGGCAAATCCGCAATGGATTTGCCACTTCATTCAATCGATTTGAAGACAATCGAGCTTTTGCAGGCGCTGTTGATAATGACAGTCAGCTAACTGAATTTTCGGCCTTTGACCTAGACTACACCTACAATAACTATTTTGCGCAAATTGATCTCTTAGGCGAGTTCGAAACCGGTCCTATCTCACATCAGCTTCTAGCTGGGTTTGATGCTAACTACTACCGCGTAGACTATCAGGGGTTTGCTAACTTTACCGACCTACCACCGCTAGATATCGCAAATCCTGACTACGACGTTGCACCTCCACAGTTCGATCCTTTCCTAGAGTATGACGATACTATTGAATCCTATGGCGTTTACCTACAAGACCAAATTGAGTTGGCGAGCAATCTCAAACTGCTCATAGGGGGGCGTTATGACTGGGTAAATTATGAAAATGAAACTGCGGATTTTGGACTCCTTGGAAACACGACCGATGAGCCTGTTCAAAGTGATGGTGCCTTCAGCCCCCGAGTAGGCTTAGTTTATCAGCCTAGTGATCAGGTTTCACTCTATTCCAGCTATGGTCGTTCTTTCCGACAAAGCACAGGTTTCAACCCAGATGGACAGGCTTTTGAACCCACTCAAGGCACTCAGTATGAAATTGGCGTTAGAACCGAACTCCTAGAAGAGCGGCTGTCAGTAAATTTAGCGGCTTATCACCTCACAAAAACAAACATTACGACAACAAGTTCGGCAAACCCTCTATTTTCTGTGCAAACAGGCGAAGCTAGAAGCCAGGGCGTTGAACTAGACATTAGCGGAGAAATACTGCCTGGATGGAATGTTGTTGCATCTTATGCTTACACCGATGCAGAAGTGACACAAGATAATACAATTCCAGTGGGAAGCCGGTTAAGAAACGTGCCTGAGAATCAGGCGAGCCTTTGGACTACCTATGAAATACAAAGTGGTGACTTATCTGGGCTAGGCTTTGGGATGGGCCTATTTTATGTGGGAGAGCGCGCGGGAGATTTCACGCCAAGCAGAGATCCGTTCATGCTAGATAGCTATTTAAGAACAGATGCTGCCTTGTTCTACCGCAAAGATGGATTCAACGCAGCGCTCAACATTCGAAATTTGTTTGACATTGATTATGCAACCGCAAGCTTCGGCACGAATCAGGTTTTTAGAGGCGACCCATTCACTATCGTTGGTTCGGTTAGTTGGGATTTGTAGAGAAACACTTTTGTAGAGAAACACTATGGATTCAATACAAGAAACAGTTATCGCAGAAGAGGAATTATGCAAAGAAATATTAGGTTTCGCTTAGTGAAGCTGTGCTGCATTGCGTTGCTAGCGCTCACGCTCACGGTGGCCTGTCATAGCTCGTCTCCACAAAGTTCTAGTGGCGTTTCGGAAGTAACATCAGCACCTAAGTCAGAGTGTAGAACTGTTGAGCATACGCTAGGAACAGTCTGTATTCCTTTCTCGCCGGAGCGCGTTGTAGCACTGGACCCTCGATACGTTGTCGATCCGCTGCTGTCCTTAGGAATTCAGCCTATTGCCATGTCAGTTTACAATGTTCAAGAGCAAGAAACGCTCGCTGGCCTAACAGCAGAACAAACAGCTGATATTGAGCGAGTAGGCGATACGTATCAGCCTTCTATAGAAAAGATTTTGTCACTAAAACCTGATCTAATCCTCGCTGTGGAGTTTGCTCATCAGGCAATTTACGAGCAACTGGCTGCGATCGCACCTACTGTTTTACTAGAGTACGACATTGAAAACTTTGAGACGTATCCTTCCTTTAAAGCAAACTTACAGCGCCTTGCTAACATTTTTGCAAAAGAGGCAGAAGCCAAAGAAGTCCTTTCAGAATATCAGTCTCGGATTGACGCACTCAGACAACAAACAGGCCCTAACCCAGAAGAACTAGAGATTACCTTACTACTGCGCTACAGCGACGCATACGGACTGCCTCACCCTGAGCATACCTCTCATGAAATCTTTTCTGACATTGGGCTGCAAGACAACATTAATGAAACTCGTAGTGATTCTGTGAGTTTAGAGGTTTTACCTGAGTATGCGCCAGACATTCTATTGATTATGGATTATGAGAATAATCCAGAGTCTTTCTTTTTAGACAACCCTATTATCGCCTCTCTAGATGCAGTAAAAAACGACCTCGTCTATTTTGTTGATCCTGAAACGTGGAGCGCCAATGGGCCTCTCGGCGTAAACAAAATGCTAGACGATTTGTTTTTGTTTTTACCAGAGAAACCGTAGCAAGATTAATCTACCTAAGCGCTTTCTGTACTTGCGCTACCCGCTTCCCATCATAACCAATGGCCACCTACTCCACTCACCCCCTGCGCCACCTCCTGCGCTCCGCCAAATCCTTTCGACCCCGCATATTTGCCGCCACCTTCTGCTCCATCTGCCGCACCCTCTTTGACCTCGCACCGCCATTCCTCATTGGCGTCGCCGTCG
>CALDSK010000326.1 GCA_937911865.1 uncultured Synechococcus sp. | reverse complement strand
GGGGGGGTTGTCTTTTTGTTGTTCTCTTCTTTTCTTTTTTTTTTTTTTTTTTTTTTTTGGCTGGTGCTGCTTTTCTTTTTTTTGGTTCCCCCCCCCCCGCCACTGTGAAGTGTCTTGACCGTAAGGCGTTTTGACCGTAAGGCGTCTTGACCGTAAGGCGTAAGAGAATGTGTAAGAGAGAAGAAGGCGTAAGAGAAGCCGTCAAGCGCTAACTGCGCTGCCAGCAGCGCCTTTGAGGGCTGCAATTCCTTGTTCGATGCTTGCCCACAGACCCATATCAGGATCCTGACCAGTCATTTCGCGAGTCCCTACAAAGTACAAAACGCCTTTGAGGACTTCCTGGTGAGCCCGGTTTTCAAAGTTGACCTTGTTCAAAGGCTCCATGGCTGCTTGCAAGTCATCATCTAAAGACTGGGCCGCTTTGTGGACTACCAGGCCAGTCATCGTCTGTTGATGCTTGAGCAACTCTAGCTGAAAGAACTTATCGAAGAGGGTGAGTTCGTCACCTGCCATCATGGCCTGTACTTTATCAGCATGCTTCTGTGAGATGTCCCGAGCGCCCGCTGCTGTGCCCAGTTTGGTGACGGCCTGCTCAATGTCGCTTAGGTTATCGCGATCCTGCTTGAGCATTTTCTCCAAGCGCTCGCGGATAGTGGCGTCTTCAGTCGCACTCATTAGCGTCTGCTCCGCATCAATGAGAACAGTCTGAAAGCTTTGTAGATCAGCTAGTTTAGTGGCGATGGTTGTCATGTCCGACATCAATACTTTCTCCTTTGCCCAGATATGCTTAAGCTAGATATGCCTAATTTTGCTTCTGTGGCGGTTTTGTTAGCTTCTTTATGGTCAGTGCGATCGCTGCTTCATCTCCTCCATCTTCTGAAAGATTCGCCGCGCGCAATATGCAGAACAACCGCTCAGCAACGCTCGCACCGTAGGCATAGACATCCTCGATACACAACCGCTGACTCGCCCTGGTATAGGCTGGCAATAGCACACCCTAATCTTGCCGCTGAAGAGGAGTTAGACATGAGTACGCTGTTAGTCAAAAACTGCCATACGCTGGTGACGATGGACGATGAGCGCCAAGAGATTGCAGATGGTGCTCTCTTCGTGCGCGGTAACGTCATCGAACAGGTTGGCCTTTCAGCAGATCTCCCACAGAGTGCCGACGATGTGCTGGATCTTCAGGGAAAGCATGTTGTTTTACCGGGTTTGGTGAATACCCATCACCACTTTTTTCAGACGCTAACTCGGGCGGTCCCAGCAGCTCAAAACAGCGATCTTTTTGGTTGGTTGCAAACCCTCTATCCCATCTGGAAAAATCTCACGAGCGAAGGCGTTTATGTCAGTACGCAAATGGCCGCGGCTGAGCTAATGCTTAGCGGCTGCACCACCGCTAGCGATCACCTGTATCTGTTTCCCAACGACTGCACGCTAGATGATGAGATTCGCGCTGCTCAAGATATTGGCATTCGCTTTCATGCTAGCCGCGGCAGCATGAGCGTAGGAGAAAGCAACGGCGGCCTGCCGCCAGATGTTCTGACAGAGAAAGAGCCCGACATTTTAAAAGATTCTCAACGGCTGATTGAGCAGTATCACGACAACAGTCGCCACGCGATGACTCGGATGGTGATAGCCCCCTGTTCTCCTTTTTCAGTAACTCAAGATTTGATGAGAGAATCAGCGGCTATGGCACGCGCCTATCCAGGCGTACGATTGCACACTCATCTGGCTGAGAACAAAAGCGACGTGGACTACAGCTTAGAGAAGTTTGGCGTGCGCCCAGGTGACTATGCTGAATCCGTAGGGTGGCTAGGTGAAGATGTGTGGCACGCTCACTGCGTGCAGCTTAGTGATGAGGCTATTCATAAGTTTGCTCGAACCGGAACCGGTGTCGCCCACTGCCCCTGTAGCAACATGCGCCTAGCGAGTGGAATGATGCCCCTGCGAAAAATGTTGAATCAGGGTGTGCCTGTTGGTATTGGAGTTGATGGCGCAGCTTCTAACGATGCTTCGAATCTGTTGCAGGAGTCTCGAACGGCTTTTTTACTCACCAGGGTCAGAGATGAGAATGCGGCGGCAATTACAGCTAGAGAAACGCTGGAGGTGGCTACTCGCGGGGGGGCTAGAGTTTTAGGTCGAGATGACATTGGCTATTTGGCCCCAGGAATGTCGGCTGATTTTGTTGCTTTTAATATCGATCGGCCTGCTTTTGTGGGAAGTCATCACGACGCGGTGGCCGCACTGATATTTTGTCAGCCGTCCGGGGTCGATTACAGCTTTATTAATGGGAAGAAGGTCGTTGAAGGTGGGCAGCTGCTAACGGTGAATCTGCAAAAGCTGGTAGAAACCTGCAATAGCGTGTCGCGTGAGCTATTGAGCTAGCCATACGTGCGCTGAAATGATGCACGAGGCAGACTGGACGCTGTTGCCTATTGCGGATGACGTGCTGCTAGCGTGTTGCTAACGGCTGGAGGTGGAGGGCTACTTTTCACTTTATGAAAGAATTCTCATGAAAAGACTTATAGAAACGTAGTAAGAATGACATACGAAAAATATAGGCTGACGAATTGAAGAAATAGATCAGATAAGCACTTCAGATTGATTAAATAAATTGATTATGTTGGTAAATGATTTTTATTTATCCGATTAATTTTTTCTTGTTGGCTGTCTGAACATGTCAAGAGAAAAGACGTCTCATGCCACGAGTTTCGACGAATAAAGGTTGGCTGATCAAGACTATTTCCAAGCTTGATAGATAGCGCTTTCTCTACTCTTCTTTTCTAGGGCCAGATGCTACTTTCACAGCGGATAGCGCGAGTTGACTGTTCTGCTCGTATTCAACCTATTGCCGATATTAACGTTCTGATTCTGTCAAAATATGGTAGCGGCAGCTAACAGTATCTATAATCAATTTCTCTGTTTTAGCTGTTGTCTTCGATACCTTATGTCTGTAGTTGCCTAAGTTAGTTGCTTAAGTTGTTTCCTGTGGTTTACTTAAGTAAGTAATATGTGTTTATACATGTACTTGTAGTTTTCTATAGCTCCTCACATAGCCCCTATACCTACAGTTGAAAATGCTCTACCCTTCTAGCTCACTGCTTAACCGTTCTGCAAAGATGCGTTTCCGTTCGACCCCCCTGTTAACAGGTTTGCTGCTTTCTGCATTTCTCTCTTGGGGCTGTACCAGAAGTCCAGAGGCGACATCGTCGGAGGTAGAGGCTGGTGATACGACTGCGGCAGTTGATGAAGCCTCTGAGGAGATGCAGGCCTACACAGTGACGCTAGCAGGTGCAAGCCCATCTGGACTTTGGTCGCTTCTGGGCGTGGGCGTTGATGCCGCGCTTAAAGAGGCTAATTCAGATTCAACGGCTACTTACCAGACGTCGGGCGGTGGCTTTGCCAACATTCCGCTGCTGCAATCAGGTCAAGTAGAGATGGGCCTCGCTCACGATGCTGAATTGCTGATGGCGCAAGCGGGGGTAGCTCCTTTTGAGGAACCTATTGAAAGCACTCGGGTAATTGCAACACTCTATACCTGGGCGCCGATGCAGGTTGCCGTGCGAAGAGACTTCGCTGAAGAGTACGGTATTGAGACTCTGCAAGATTTAGCGACGGTAGAAGCACCTGCAAGAATCGCGGTGAATAAGCGAGGCGTGGTGATTTCGGATCTATCTGTGCAGGCGTTAGAGGAATCGGGCATCAGTGAGGACGCCTTAAAGTCTTGGGGCGGCGATTTGGTCTATGCCGCGGCGAGCGAGCAGGCTACGCTGATGCAAGATCGTCGCATCGACGTGATGACCAATGCTGTCTTTGCTGGACATAGCTCGTTTACCCAGGCTGGAGAGTCACTAGATTTGGTGATGTTGCCACTAGAAGAAGAGACCGTTGAAAAGATTTCTGCTGATACGGCAAGTCAGCCGTTCACAATTCCTGCAGAGAGCTATGCCTGGCAGACAGAAGAGGTTCCTACATTTGCAGTTTCGGCTAGCCTAGTGGTCGATGAGTCTATGTCTGAAGAAGATGCCTACAACCTGACGAAGGCTGTCTTTGAAAACTACGACGAGCTGACTACGGTTCACGATGCTATGAAAGAGCTAACCCCAGAAATCATGGCTTCTAATACGGCTGCGCCTTACCACGAAGGGGCTCAGCGGTATTTGGAAGAAGCAGGCTTGCTCTAGATTTTTGCTTTGGGCCTGCTCTGGATTTGTTCTAGAGCGGGCTTAAACCATCTCCTGTTAATTGTCTGTTTTCATACATTTAAATAACGTCTAAATAACGTCTTATTAATACATCTCCTTGGGTTTCTCTCGCCCTACAAAGTCACTCCTTACGAAGACTTGCTACAGAGGCGTGCTCGCTTGAGCGTGAGGGATTTGAGAAGTGAAATAGTTCCAGAAATAGTTCCTTGCATTGAAATATCGAATGCTGAAATATTGATGCTCAGCTTTTTGTATAGCTGTCTGAGCCTTATGCCTGAGGTCTCTTAGGTTTTTCTATGAACATTCTTAATAGCTTGATGACGCTGGGCCGGCGGCGGCAGCTACAGGGCCCGCTGCGTTTGGGCGTACATTGTTTTGCTGCTGTTATTGCGATCGCAGTCGTTTTTGCCAATTCCATCTGGCAAATTGATATTTTCTCTCTAACCATTGGCTTTTTAGGCGGGATGCTTACCCTGGTGTTCCTAGCGGTCGGTGCTGGGCCTAACAGTCATTTACATCGTCCGCACTGGATTGATTTTGGTCTGTCCGCACTGGCTTTTATTTCTGGCATTTACTTCTGCTTAGAAAATGAGCGGATGATCACGCGAATTACGCTACTCGACCCGCTAACGATTTGGGATGTAGCGTTTAGCACCGTGCTGCTACTGCTAACGATAGAAGCGATGCGGCGAACGGTGGGGCTAGGGCTGACGCTCATTGTGCTGACGTTTATGGCGTACAATCTGGGCGGCCACTGGCTAGAAGGACCGTTTTCTCATGGCTATATCAGCTATCACCACTTCCTAGATATTACGGTCTTTACCAGTGATGGCCTGTTTGGCGTAGCGCTGCGGGTGGCGGCGACCTATGCGTTTTTGTTCGTGCTGTTTGGCACCATCTTGAGCCGCACTGGAGGCACCGACTTTTTCTTTGATTTGGCAGCGGCGGTGAGCGGTCGCAGTCCGGGGGGACCTGCCAAAATCGCTGTGATTTCATCTGCTCTATACGGCATGATTTCTGGTAGCCCAACGTCTGACGTGGTGACTACGGGCTCTGTGACTATTCCGATTATGAAGCGGCTAGGTTACCGAGCAGAGCTTGCGGCTGGTGTTGAGGTTGCTGCTTCTACCGGTGGCTCATTGCTGCCGCCGGTGATGGGCTCGGCGGCGTTTATTATGGCCGAGTATACGGGCATTGAGTATCGGCAAATTGCGATCGCAGCGATTGTCCCCGCTCTGCTGTTTTACCTTTGCATCTTTACGCAGGTCCATTTGTATTCGCTGAAGATTGACCTGAGCGGTCTACAGGCGGATAAAATTCCTCGTTTGAGTCAAACCATCCGCTCGGGTGGACTATTTTTAATTCCGCTGGGTGTGATTACTGCCGCGCTGTTCTGGGGCTATTCTCCTAACTTTGTGGCGATTTTTGGCACGCTGAGCGTATTGGCCATTGCGACTTTGCGAGAGCAAACGCGGCTGAGTTTCGGTGCGATCGCAGACTGTTTTGCTGAAGCGACTATGCACATGATTCCGGTGACAGTCGCCTGCGCGGCGGCGGGTCTGGTGATTGGAGGCATCTCAATGACGGGGCTCGCAGGCAAGTTTGCCGATTTGGTCTTTGTGATTTCTGGTGGTATGCCGTTTCTTTCGGCGGTGGTTGCGGCCGCGCTGACGATTTTGTTGGGTATGGGCATGCCGACGCCTAGCGCCTATATTCTCTCTGCGGTGCTGCTTGGGCCCACGCTGATAGATATGGGTATTCCTGTTTTACCTGCAAATTTGTTTTTACTCTTTTTTGCGGTGCTCTCTGCTATGACGCCTCCGGTGGCTGTGGCGGCTTTTGCTGCGGCTGCGATCGCCGAATCCAATCCTATGGAAACTGGACTGATTGCGGTCCGACTGGCTGCCACCTCGTTTGTCGTGCCCTTTAGCTTTCTCTACCGCCCCGATCTGCTGCTGCTAGGCAGCATTCCTGGGATTGTGCTTAGCTGCCTGACGGCGGCGATGGGCGTGATTTTGATTGCGATCGGTATTGAGGGGTACTGGCGACAGCCCCTAATGCCTGCGGCTCGGTGGCTGCTGGCAGTTGCGGGCCTGGGCCTAATTGTTCCGTCTGGAATTAGCCTAATGGTGGCTGCGGTACTTTTTGGTATCGCCATGAGCCTATCGCCCGCGGTCCGTAATGCTGTAACTAATTTGCCGCTCTTTAGGGCACTTCTAAAGCGCGTTTAGACGTCCCTATTAGAAGTGTTATTAGCAGTGGCCCAAAGAACCGATTTTCGACAAGCCATAAGGAGAACCCTACCATGCGTCCTGATTCAGCTGTCGTTTTTGCCGATAAGGCACGAGTTTACGGTACCTATCGCCCGGAGCATCCTCAAGCGGTGATTGATGTTTTGCAGTCGCGATTGGCACCGGGCAGCACAATTGCTGATATTGGTGCAGGTACGGGGCGGTTAAGCCAGCGCTTAGCGCAAGCAGGCTTTTGGGTAAAGCTGGTTGAACCCAATGCGCAAATGCGTTCAATTGCCGCCGACCGGGTGCGAACTCTGGGCGATGCGGTTACGGTACTGGCCGCAGAGGCTAATCATACTCAGC